>NZ_JAMYMV010000002.1:0-217582 GCF_040318715.1 Mesorhizobium sp. M1050
ACCTGGCCGCGCTCGACACCTTCACGATCAACGCCGCGCAGCAGCGCGCCGATGTTGTCGCCGGCCTGGCCCTGATCGAGCAGCTTGCGGAACATCTCGACGCCGGTGCAGGTCGTCTTGGTCGTCGGACGGATGCCGATGATCTCGAGTTCCTCGCCGACCTTGACCACGCCGCGCTCGACGCGGCCGGTGACGACCGTGCCACGGCCGGAGATCGAGAACACGTCCTCGATCGGCATCAGGAACGGCTTGTCGAGCGGACGAACCGGCGTCGGGATATAGGCATCGACCGCAGCCATCAGCTCGCGGATCGCGTCCTCGCCGATCTTCTTGTCCGAATCTTCCAAAGCAGCCAGCGCCGAACCCTTGACGATCGGAATGTCGTCGCCGGGGAACTCGTTCTTGGTCAGAAGCTCGCGCACCTCGAGCTCGACCAGTTCGAGCAGCTCGGCGTCGTCGACCTGGTCGACCTTGTTCAAAAACACCACGATCGACGGCACGCCGACCTGACGGGCGAGCAGGATGTGCTCGCGGGTCTGCGGCATCGGGCCGTCGGCGGCCGACACGACCAGGATCGCGCCGTCCATCTGCGCGGCACCGGTGATCATGTTCTTCACATAGTCGGCGTGGCCGGGGCAGTCGACGTGAGCGTAGTGGCGGTTGGCCGTCTCGTATTCGACGTGCGCCGTCGAGATCGTGATGCCGCGCGCCTTCTCTTCAGGGGCAGCGTCGATCTGGTCGTAGCGCTTGTACTCGCCAAAATACTTGGTGATCGCCGCCGTCAGCGACGTCTTGCCATGGTCGACGTGGCCAATCGTGCCGATGTTCACGTGAGGCTTGTTACGCTCGAATTTACCTTTTGCCATAGTCTCTTTCCTTGGACGGCCCGGATCTTCAGTTCGGTCGAAGACCTTCAGTTCAGTCGAATGCGGGGCGATTAGCGACAAAGGCCAAAAAACACAAGCGTCTTTTGGCCGGGTGCCGTCTCACCCAGTCCGAACCATTGATCCGATTGCGGGGATGTGGCGCTGATATAGGGAGGCGCACCGCGAAATGAAATGGGTGGCGGGCCGATCGATCGATGCCGCGATAGCGTTGTCTTGCCTGCCCAATCCCTGTCTGATTCATGGCCAGGCCATGGACCATTGCTGAAGTCATCGAGGTCTGATCTCCTGACCGGATGCACTTCATCCCGCCCTCAATCCGTGGCCCGCTGTTCATGATCGTTTCGACGGGATCTTATCTCGTCAACGACACGATGATGAAGCTCGCGACGGCAGGCCTGCCGTCCTATGAAGTGCTGTTTCTGCGCGGTGCGGCGGCAGCGCTCTGGGGCTTCCCGCTGTTGTTGGCGCTGGGCTACGGCAAGCAGATCCCGCTGATCTTCGACCGCCATGTGCTGCGCAGGAACCTGCTCGAGCTGGCGGCGATCCTCTGCTATGTCGTGGCGCTCGCCAACATGCAGATCGCCGATTCCACCGCGCTTGGACAGATCACGCCGCTCTTGATGCTGGTCGGCTCCTCGATCCTGTTTGGCGAGCGGATCGGCGGCCGGCGCATGGCGCTGATCGGGCTCGGCTTCATCGGCGCGCTGATGGTGGCGCAGCCGACGATGCAAGGCATTTCGATCTACGCCCTGCTGGCGCTCGGCAATGCAGCGCTTGCGGCCGCGCGCGACCTTGCCGGCAGGCGGGTCTCGGCCGAGGTGCCGGGCATGATCGTGGCGATTTCCGCCGTCGTCGTCGTGCTGATCGGCGCCGGTGCCGCGCATCTGGTTTCCGAGCGCTGGGTGATGCCCGGGATGCACCACCTGCTGCTGATGGCCGGCGCCGGATTTTTCCTGATCTTCGGCCACTTCTTCATCTTCATGGCCTACCGCGTCGGACCGACCAGTGCTGTGGCGCCGTTCTACTATTGCTTCACCGTCTGGGCGGTTCTTTCAGGCCTGCTGGTGTTCGGGCAATTCCCCAACGCGCTAGCGATCTGCGGCATCCTGCTGGTTGTCGGCAGCGGGCTGACCATCGTGTCGCTGGATCAGCGCAAGCGCCGGCTGACTGTCGTCGCGTAGCCACCCTCTCATCGAGCCAACCAAACAGCACCGCGCGCGCCTTGCGCTGCGTTCCGGTCTACCGATCGTAGGAATGAAAATCTGGAGCGGGTAGCGGGAATCGAACCCGCATATTCAGCTTGGAAGGCTGCTGCTCTACCACTGAGCTATACCCGCGCCTTTCCTGAAGTACCGGATTCACCCGAAAAGCGCCATGCACTTTTCGGTCCGATTCTTCTCGCGTTTCAGGGCTTCCGGGCCGGCAGTGGTGGAGAGGGTTGGATTCGAACCAACGTAGGCTAAGCCAACGGATTTACAGTCCGTCCCCTTTAACCACTCGGGCACCTCTCCAATCTGCCGCCGGAGCCATGCAACGAGGCATTCGCGCCAATCCGGACCCGAGATATGTCTTCTCCGAAACCAGCGCAGCGCCTTATGGCGGCAAGCCCATTGGGTGTCAACCGCGCAACCAGGGTTTTTCGTTTCTGTTCGCCGGCTGCGGCGACGGGCCATATCCTTGACCGGAGGAGACCGCTATAGAAGCCAGCCATGAGCGATAAAACCAACACTCCCAAAGACACCCATTACGCCAAGCTGCGCCGCGCCTATCGCGACGAGAAAAGCGGCGGCGGCGCACCGACGTTCAGGCCGCGGCAGCCGGTTCCGCCGGGCGAAAATGCCGCGGACGGCCTGGTGCGGCTCTATGGCCTGCATACGGTGCGGGCGGCACTCGACAACCCGCGCCGCAAGATCAGGAAGATGCTGGTGACGCGCAATGCGGCCGAGCGCCTCGAAATCGCCGATCTCGCCGCCCTGCCCTTCAAGACGGAACTGGTCGAACCCAGGGACATCGACAAGGTCACCGGCTCGGACGCCGTGCACCAGGGCGTGGTGATCGAGGCCGAGCCGCTGAAACCGAAGCGGCTTGATGCACTTGGCGATGCCAAGCTGGTGCTGGTGCTCGACCAGGTCACCGATCCGCACAATGTCGGCGCCATCATGCGCTCGGCAGTCGCCTTCGGCGCCGGCGCGCTGATCACCACGGCTCGCCACAGCCCGCAGGAATCCGGCGTGCTGGCAAAATCCGCCTCCGGCGCGCTGGAGCATATCGACCAGATCGAGGTGAAGAACCTCGCCGACGCGCTCGGTCAACTGCACGAGGCCGGCTTTCAGACCATCGGCCTCGATTCGGACGGGCCGGCGGAACTCGAAACCAGCTTTGCCAGTGACAAGATAGCGCTGGTGCTGGGTGCGGAGGGCAAGGGCCTGCGCCAGAAGACGCGCGAGACGGTGACGACGCTGGCACGGCTCGACATGCCCGGCGCGATCCATTCGCTCAACGTATCGAATGCCGCGGCGATCAGCCTTTATGTGGCGCGGACATTTTTGAAGCGCGGCTGAGCCAGGACGGCAGAAACATCTCGAAACGAGAAACAGGTTCCAGCGACAGACGCCGGAACCCGCTCTTCGACGGGCAAGAGCTGGCGGCTTGGGAACGTTGCGCCACCCTCTCCTGACCTATGCCGCTTTGCCTTTGACGTCGCCTGCCGCGCTGCCGACCTCGAAATTCGCCATCCGCTCCAGCGCCCTGACCAGGGCCGAATGATCTTCCCTGGCGCCGCCATTGGCCGCGCAGGAGTTGAACAGCTGCTGCGTGGTCGAGGTGTTGGGCAGCGACACGCCGAGCGCCTTGGCACCCTCCAGCGCCAGGTTCAAATCCTTCTGGTGCAGTTCGATGCGGAAGCCTGGCGCGAAGGTGCGCTTGACCATGCGCTCGCCATGCACTTCCAGAATGCGCGAAGCCGCCAGCCCGCCCATCAGCGCCTGCCTGACCTTGGCCGGATCGGCGCCGGCTTTTGAAGCAAAAACAAGCGCTTCGGCGACGGCTTCAATGGTCAGCGCGACGACGATCTGGTTGGCGACCTTGGTGGTCTGGCCAACGCCGTTGGGGCCGACCAAAGTGATGTTCTTGCCCATCTTCTCGAAGATGGGTTTGGCGCGCTCGAACGGCTTTTCCTCGCCACCAACCATGACGGTCAGCGACGCAGCCTTGGCCCCGACCTCGCCGCCCGAGACCGGCGCGTCAAGATAGTCGCAACCCAGCTCGTTGATCTTCTTGGCAAAAACCTTGGTCGCGATGGGCGAGATCGAGCTCATGTCGATGACCAGCTTGCCCTTCGTCAGGCCGGACGCGACGCTGTTCTCGCCGAACAGCACGTCGGCCACCTGCGGGGTGTCGGGCACCATCAGCATGATGATGTCGGCAGCCTTGGCCACGGCCGCATGGCCGGAGACCGACTTCAGGCCCTTGGCGACGAGATCGGCAGGCGGCTTGGAGCGATGGTCGCTGGCGATCACCTCGTAGCCGGCGTCCAGCAGATGCCCAGCCATCGGCGCGCCCATGATGCCGAGGCCGATGAAACCGATGGTTTCCATTGTGGTTCTCCGTTTTTTTGTTAGGCGCGAAGGAACGCGACTTCTACTGCGATAGCCGCTAAGCCGCCGCGCTGCCCTGCCCGGCCAGTTCCTTGAACCAGCCCAAGCCGGCCTCCGTGCCGGCCTTCGGCTTGTATTCCGCCCCGATCCACCCGGAATAGCCGATGCGGTCGATGTGCTCGTAGAGGAAGGGATAGTTGATCTCGCCCGTCCCCGGCTCGTGACGGCCGGGATTGTCCGCAAGCTGGATATGCGCGATGCGGCTGAGATTAGTCTCGATTGTACGGGCGAGATCCCCCTCCATGATCTGCATGTGATAGATGTCGTATTGCAGGAACAGGTTCTTCGACCCGATACGATCGATCAGCGCCAGCGCCTGTTCGGAATGTGTGAGGAAGAAACCCGGAATGTCGCGCGTGTTGATCGGCTCGATCAGCAGCCTGATGCCGGCCTGTTCCAGCTTCTCCGCCGCGAAGGCGAGATTTTCGGCAAAGACATCCTCCAGCACCTTGCCGTCGGCGCCCGCCGGCGCGATGCCTGCCAGGCAGTTGACCTGCTGGCAGCCAAGCGCTTGCGCATAGGCGATCGCCTTGGCAATGCCCTGGCGGAATTCCGGCACGCGGTCCGGCAATGCGGCAATGCCGCGCTCGCCCTTGCCCCAGTCGCCTGCCGGCAGGTTGAACAGCACCTGGGTCAGGCCGTTCTTCTTCAGCCGGGCAGCGACGATTTCGGGCGCATGGTCATACGGGCCGATATATTCGACGCCCTTGAAGCCGGCGCGGGCGGCCGCGTCGAAACGGTCAAGGAAGTCATGCTCGCCAAAGAGCATCGACAGATTGGCCGAAAACCGTGGCATTCTTCTTGTCCTTCTTCTCAATCCAACATCACGATCGCCGTGGGCGCATCTTCCTGATGCTCGGCAAGGTCCTCGAATTCGGTGATCTTGTCGATCTCGGTGCCCATGGAGACGTTCGTGACGCGTTCGAGGATGAATTCGAGCACGACCGGAACCTGGTGTTCTTTCATCAGCCGGTGCGCCTCCTTGAAGGCGGCGGCGAATTCCTCGGGCTTGCGCACCCTGACCGCCTTGCAGCCCATCGCCTCGGCAACCGCAACGTGGTCGACGCCATAGCCGGCTTCCGGATCACCTGATCGGTTGATGTTCTCGAAGGCGAGACTGACCTCGAAATCCATCGAAAAACCGCGCTGCGCCTGGCGGATCAGCCCGAGATAGGCGTTGTTCACGACGACATGCAGATAGGGCAATTTGTGCTGTGCGCCGACCGCCAGTTCCTCGATCATGAACTGGAAATCATAGTCGCCAGACAGCGCGACGATGGTGCGGTCGGGATCGGCGGCGCGAACGCCAAGGGCTGCCGGCAAGGTCCAGCCGAGCGGGCCGGCCTGGCCGCAATTGATCCAGTTGCGCGGCTTGTAGACATGCAGGAACTGCGCGCCGGCGATCTGCGACAGGCCGATCGTGGTGACATAGGTGACGTCGCGACCAAACGCCTTGTTCATCTCCTCGTAGACGCGCTGCGGCTTCAGCGGCACCTGATCGAAATGCGTCTTGCGCTTCATCGTCTTCTTGCGAGCCTGGCACTCCTTGGCCCAGCCGGACCAGTCGCGCAGCTTTCCGGCCGTCTTCCACTCGGTGGCGACGTCGAGCAGCACCTTCAATGCCGCACCCGCATCCGACACGACGCCAAGGTCCGGCGCGAAGACACGGCCGATCTGGGTGGGCTCGATGTCGACATGGATGAATTTTTTGCCCTTGGTGTAGACATCGACCGAGCCGGTGTGGCGATTGGCCCAGCGGTTGCCGATGCCGAAGACGAAGTCGGCCTCCAGCATCGTCGCGTTGCCATATCGGTGCGAGGTCTGCAGCCCGCACATGCCGGCCATCAGCCGGTGGTCGTCCGGGATCGCGCCCCAGCCCATCAGCGTCGGGATGACCGGAACGCCCGAGATTTCGGCGAATTCGATGAGCAGATCCGACGCATCGGCGTTGATGATGCCGCCGCCGGCGACGACCAGCGGCTTCTCGGCCGCGTTGAGCATCGTCAGCGCCTTTTCGGCCTGCGCGCGCGTCATGGCCGGCTTGAACGGCGTCAGCGGCTCATAGGCATCGATGTCGAATTCTATTTCGGCCAATTGCACGTCGACCGGCAGGTCGATCAGCACCGGGCCGGGTCGAGACGAGCGCATCAAGTGGAAGGCCTTCTGCAGCGCCATAGGCACCAGATAGGGCTCCATGACGGTGACCGCCCATTTGGCGACAGGTGCGGCGATGGCTGATATGTCGACGGCCTGGAAATCCTCCTTGTTGAGGCGCGCGCGTGGCGCCTGACCGGTGATGCACAGGATCGGAATGGAATCAGCCGCGGCCGAATAGAGCCCGGTAATCATGTCGGTGCCGGCGGGGCCCGAGGTGCCGATGCAGACCCCGATATTGCCTGACTTGGCGCGCGTATAGCCTTCCGCCATGTGCGAGGCGGCCTCGACGTGACGGGCAAGCACATGGCGTATGGTGCCCCTCGCCTTCATCGCCGAATAGAACGGATTGATCGCCGCGCCCGGCACGCCGAAAGCGCAGGAAATGCCTTCTTTTTCGAGAACGAGAACCGCGGCATCGACAGCGCGCATCCTGGCCATTTCCAGCCCTCCACAGGGTTTGTCATTGTTGGATTGGCCAAGGATGCCAGCAAGTCAGCTATTTTTCAATTTTTTCAGAATATTTTTTCATTTCTAGAAAACTGCGACTATATCCTGATTTTATTGGATTTTCTGTTTTCCAGAAACGCATCCATCCGACCGAGTGAAAAAGTTTTTCATTGTGTGTTTGGCGAAATCGGCGAGAATGGCGACATGGAAACAACAGAGAAACGCCAGCGCGGCCGCCCGCGCGCTTTCAACGGCCCATCGGAGGCTTCGGTGCAGTCGCTCGATCGGGCGTTGCGTATCCTGGCCATCGTCGCGGAGGGCAGCGGCCTTTCGTTGAGCGAGATATCGGCGCAAAGCGGCTTGGCCGCCTCCACCGCCTACCGCATGCTGACGACGCTGCAAAACCACGGCATGGTCGAATTCGATACCAGCGATCAGTTGTGGTCGATCGGCGTCGAGACCTATCGCATGGGCGCGGCCTTCCTGCGCCGCCGCAAGCTGGTCGACCGCGCCCGTGTCGTCATGCAGGAGCTGATGGAGAGAACCGGCGAGACCGCCAATCTCGGAGTCGCCGAGGATGATTGCGTGATCTTCGTCAGCCAGGTCGAGACGCATCAGGCGATCCGCGCCTTCTTCCGGCCGGGCACACGCAGCCCTTTCCATGCGTCGGGCATCGGCAAGGCGGTGCTGGCGCATCTCGAGCCGGAGCGCGTCGGAACTATCCTGCGCAAGGCAGGGCTGCAGCGCTTCACCGACAAGACGCTGTCCGACATCTCCGCCCTCGCCCACGATCTGGCACGAATCAAGCTGCGCGGCTGGTCGGTCGACGACGAGGAGCGGCACCCCGGCATGCGCTGCGTGGCGGCCGCCATCTTCAACGAATTCGGCGAGCCGATCGGCGGCGTTTCGGTCTCCGGGCCGACCGTGCGGGTAACGCCGGAGCGGCTGGCCGAAATCGGCCCGCTGGTGCGCGATGCCGCGGCCGAAGTGACCAGGATGATCGGCGGCGTCAGCTCGGCCTGAGATCATACGAACAGCGAAAAGAGAGGCGGTGGGGCGCCCCTCTTTACAGCTGATTGAAGCCACCTCCTCTCAGAGCCGGCAGTAGTGACGATAGCCGTCGTGGCCGATATAGGTGTCGGAGTCGACGTCGTAGCTGGCGTAACGATCGTAGCAGCGGCGGACATGCCATGAGCCGCCGTCTTCGTCGACATAAACGGTGCGCGGCTGCTGGGAGAGCAGGCTGCCCAGCACGAAACCGCCAACGCCTGCGGCGATGCCGATGCCGATGTCGCGGTTGTGATGGTTGTGGGCCGCCGAGGGCTGAACGGTGCCGAGCAGAGAGCTGGCGGCGACGGCGGTGGCGATGACGCCGGAAACGAGTGTGCGCGTGAACATGATGATCTCCTTGCTTCGTTGACCGAGGCGATCCATCCGCCTCTTGATCATCTGTCGTCGCGGCAAGGAAAAAGGTTCGAATCTTTTTTCGATTTTTCTGGAACGGCTTGGTTCGCTTGGGCCGAGGTCGTGCTGGCGGCCAGTTCGGCCCGCAGAGATCGGCGAGGACGTTGACGATGGCCAATGTCCTCTTTGCTAGGGAGATCGGTAGCTTCGCCGGCGGTGCCTACTTCGTGGCTACTCTCTCACCCCATGCCCGTGACGTGGCGAAGCCAGAAGGCGAGCGCGATGAAGCCGATGATGGTGGTCACGCCGGCCCAGTCGACATTGGCCTTCTTCACATCGTTGATGATCTTCACCAGCAGCATCCAGGCTACGAAGATGATCGGGAGAATGATGACAAATCTGATCATGCCACACCCCTGCTCGAAGCGATTGCAACGTTTCCATATGTAGGAAACAATCCGGCGGTTTTCAGGATGCCCTCTCCGACAGCCCATACGACATGCCTGATAAAACGGAGTTTTGTCTTTACTGGCGCAACAAATATGCTAACCGGAGCGCCGTGCCCTTGTAGCTCAGCTGGTAGAGCAGCGGTTTTGTAAACCGAAGGTCGGCGGTTCGATTCCGTCCGGGGGCACCATCCCTGTTATTCCCTTTCGCCGAAGCCTCTACGCTCCTTCTTCTGCCTATCCCTGAAATCGTTGTCATTTTCGGCGTACACGGCATCCCACACGAGCCTCGACGACGTTCGGGAACAGTTCGGTCGGTTTACCGCTAACCGCAATTCGATCGGTATGCTTTGCTCACTGCTCAAGCGCTTCGATATTCGCGAGGACGCGCTGGAGCAGCGACACGAGTGTGTCGACCTCCTCCGGCGACAGACCTTTCATGATATCGGCATTGCCCTGCCGCAGTATCGCGCGGCCAGCCGGCAATCGCGCAAGCGCTTCGTCCGTCAGCGATATCAGGCTCGAGCGCCCGTCGCGCGGATCGGGCTCACGCTTGACGATGCCATCGCGCTCCATCCGGGCGAGCATCTGAGCCATGGTCGGCTGCTCCACCTTCGCCCAACGCGCGAGTTCCGTCTGTGACAGTCGTTCTCCATCCTTGAGTGCCACCAGTACGGGCAACTGCGCCGTGGCGAAGCCGAGGTCGCGCAGCCGCGCGTCGCCGATACGGCTCAGTTCGCGTGCGATACGGCTGAAGTAATGGCCAGGATGGCGAAGCGGCTCCCAATCATCATCGGTATTGGGCATTGCATAGGCTCCTATGTTCATTTACATAGGCTCCTATGTACATGGAGGTTGATGATATGGCAATGGATCGGATCGCGATCATCGGCGGCGGCCCCGGCGGGCTGTTGCTGGCGAGACTGCTGCAAATGGGCGGTCTCTCCCCCGTCGTGTTCGAGCGGGATGCGCATGCCGGGGAGCGGCCGCAAGGCGGATCGCTCGACCTGCATGACGAAACTGGCCAACGCGCGATGCGGCTGGCGGGCCTAGAAGCCGAGTTCACCACTGCGGCCCGCCCCGAGGATCAGGGGGACCGGCTTTACGACGTTGACGGCACCCTGCTGTTCGACCGCAACGGGCCCGCTGACGATCGGCCCGAAATCGATCGGACGATCCTGCGTCAGATCCTTCTGGATGCGCTCACGCCCGGCACGGTGCGCTGGGGACATCGCGTCCTCGAAATCACGCCTGCCGACGATGGCCATGCGCTGATCGGCGATAGGTGGTGCGAGCGCTTCGATGTGGTGGTCGGCGCAGATGGCGCATGGTCGCGCGTTCGACCGCTGCTCAGCCATGCCGTGCCAGTCTATGAAGGCGTGACATTGGTCGAACTGGGCTTCGACGTAGAACGGCATCCCGCCATCGACGCACTGACAGGCAGTGGCAAGATGTTTGCGGTCGGCAACAATCGCGTACTGATCACCCAGCGAAACGGGCTCGGCCATATTCGCGGATATGCCGGCCTGCGCCTGGACGAGGCGACCGCGCGGAACTGGCAGGCGGTGTCACCCGAAAGGGTGCGCGCAGAGTTGCGTGGGCCCTTCGCC
This sequence comes from Mesorhizobium sp. M1050, assembly GCF_040318715.1. Taxonomy (NCBI): domain Bacteria; kingdom Pseudomonadati; phylum Pseudomonadota; class Alphaproteobacteria; order Hyphomicrobiales; family Phyllobacteriaceae; genus Mesorhizobium; species Mesorhizobium sp. M1050. Next base: position 10,608 of record NZ_JAMYMV010000002.1, read on the forward strand.
GAATGGGCTCACGCGTTGAAGGAAATCATCGAGACCGGGGATTTCATCGCGGTCCGTCCACTCTATGCGCTGCCTGTCGGGCATCGCTGGACCAGTCGTTCGGGGCTGACTCTCCTGGGCGATGCGGCGCACCTGATGTCTCCCTTCTCGGGTGAAGGGGTGAATCTCGCGCTCGCCGATGCGGTTGATCTCGCCGACGCATTGACCTCGGGCCACGGCTGGCGGGCCGTCACCGGATATGAAGAGGCAATGGCGGGACGGGCTGCCATCGCGGCGGAAGGGGCTGCTCAGGGCCTGAGCGGCGCCTTCTCGTCCGAGGGAGCTAGTCCGGTTTTGCAACATTACTTGTCACGGGTGAATGAACATTGACAGCCGACAAGGTGGTTGGACCCCGGTGGTACCCAGTTCACTGGCGGGTAACTTGGTTACTGGCAGTCACAAGAGGCACCGATAACTTTGCAGCTTGATGAGCTTTCGTGCCCTTCTTCACCGGGCACGCGAGGTCGACTTTATGGATGTCGCGCTGTTTTACGCCGCCTTGTTCTATGTCGGCTGGATCGCGAGCGCCGGTCCAACATAAACAATGCAGCTAGCTTAGTAGGTCCGCCATTTCAAACCCAATCGCCGCCACCAATATCCGGTTCTGCCTCCGTATCGCCGCGCGCAGTTCCGGTATCTTCGCCGCGTCGCGCTTCACGAACTCAATGAACATCATGTTCATGTTGTTGAAGACCAGTTCGCCGAGCGCTTCCCCATCGATGCCGCACCAGGCCGAGCGCCTGCAGCCGGGCGATGAGCGCGCGGGTCTGCTTGGTGAGCGCGCGGTCTTGCCCGGTATAGGCCTGGCCGAACGGGCCACTTGCCCGGTGGCATCGCGCTCTGCCAAAACAGGACGGACGTCCTGTTATCCGACAGCATCCTCTCTGACGGCACGCTGATCGATCGACGTCTATCACTCGGACATCCCCGACTACATGGCGACACTCACTCGCCTGAGCGACCTTGATGTCCGACCGCACCGATATCTTCTATGAGGCGCTTGCTACTTGGCCGGAAGCGATCGTGCGAGTGAACGTATTCCTCACCCTCACTGACTTATAGACATAAGCGGTCCAGATGCCGGTCCCTACAAACGACGCTATGGCTGCCAGCAACGCATCACCTGCGAGCACCTTGTTCGCCGGAACGCCCAGAACTGACGCGATCCAGATGGTGTCCAGGATGAATACGACCGGAATTGCAAACCACTGGAACAGAAACAACCGCGGGAAGCGGTGGCTTCGCCGCAGCATCGAAACGAGCACAACCAGCTGAAGCGCCAGAAATGCCAGATTGAGAGCAAGCTCGCCATAGGCCGCCATGACCCCGTTCGGGAGAGCCATGAGTTGCTGGTAGCCTTCGGCCGAAATGGCCAAGTTGGCGAGTGTGCGCAGCGGTGACAATGCCTGGCCGATCGCCAGCAGCATCAGCCAGCCGCCGATGCCTACAAGAGCCGCAGGATTCTGTGACGGCTTCGTGGCTGATCGAACAGCAAAGAAAACAGGCACGCCGATCAACAGCAGCATGATCGCCCAATGCCAGATGGAAAACGCCCCCTCCGGGCGACCAGAGGGCAAATCCGCGCGGTGAGCGAGCGATCGGGCCCGGTACAGGCCTGGCCGAACGGGCTGTCGGGCAGTTGTGTCGAGATCGCCATCGCCTGCCGCCACATCTCCTGGGCCAGATAGTGCAGCGAGGTGCTTGATAGGATGTCGATCACCTTCCGATTTTTTGACACATTTTGTGATTTGCACGATAACGCTAACGGGGCTCTGGTAGGCGCAGGCCTTTCCGGCTTCAGGCACTTGGCGGAATGGGCGGGGCGGGGTGAAAGGTGGCCAACCATGGCCCAGGCAAGCACCATTGTCTTAAGCGGCGACTATGGCTACACCCAGTATAAGGCATCCGGCCTGCCCGCCGATACCACCATCGATGCCACCGACGCCTCGTGGATCGTCGCCAATCAGGGAAGCCCCACCAACCTCTATCCCTTCGCGGTCGTCAACCCCGGCGCCAACCTCCTGGCATTTGGCGGCACGATCAACGGCACGGTCTCCCAAACCGGCGACTGGGAGGACATTTACGTCAACTCCGCCGCAGTCCGTATAAATTCAGCCCACAACTTTGTCATCGACGATTGGACGGTTACCCAGCCCTGGGATGGCATCCGTGTCGGCGGCACGGGCACCTTCGTCATCGAGGATAGCTATGTCGGCTACTCCCGCGACGACGCGGTCGAGGACGATGACGTCATCGGCGGCACGATCAAGGATTCCCTGTTCGACCACGTGTTTTCCGGAGTGAGCCTTGGCGACGGTGACGTTGATGGGTCTGACAACACGGTCATCATGGATGGCATGCTTCTGGGCATGGGAGAGTACCTTCGCAAAGGCGAGATGACCCACGGTTCGCCGTTTAAACTCGACAAGGGGACAGGCTCTAACGATATCGTGCCCAGCCTGCACTTTATCGATTGTGTGGTGGCGATCACCGACGTGAACCACAACGGCATGGAGCGGCTGCAGCGGGCCTGGGACAAGACGGTCGAGTCGCACGGCAACTACTATCTCAACCTCTCTGACACGCCGCTGCCGTCCAGTTATCCAATGCCGCCCGACGGTTGGACGGTCCTTCAAGGCCAGGCGGCGCGCGACTACTGGGCCAACGCCAAGGCGGTCTGGCATGCAGCCCATGACGGGACTGACCAGCCACCGTCACCGCCGACCCCGCCTACCGACCCGGCCACGGGAACTACCGGGGACGACACTTTTTTCGGCACTGCCGCGGCCGATACCTATGATGCTTTGGCTGGCAACGACATACTGTGGGGCCGGGGTGGCAACGACGTGCTCAACGGTGGCGCCGGCAAGGACACCTTCGTGTTTGACACGGCCTTTGGCCCGGACAATGTCGCTACGCTCCCCGACTTCCACGCAGCGGACGACGCGCTCTATCTCGACAACGCCGTCTTCACCAGCCTCGGTCCCGGTTCCTTGTCCAGCCCGACGCAGGTGAACTCGTCCTATTTCGAGTTGCGCCAACACGCCACCAGCCATAACGATTACCTGCTCTACAACCAGACCACGGGCATTCTGTACTATGACCCCGATGGCTCGAAATCGGCCGCTCAGATGGAAATCGCCCACCTACAGGCCGGGGCGGTCCTGACCTTCCACGACGTGTACGTCATTTGATCGCCGAGGCGATCACACATGGCACTACGAAGCTGGGCGTGAGGTCCGACGAGCTACGCCGGATTCTGTGAAGGCTTATTGGCGGATCGGACTGCAAAGATCCCTCCCCTAGAGATGCCGCTATGGGTTGCACCTCAGGTTCGACTCAAGAGGGCTGGGCACCGTCGCCTTCCAACGATCGATGCCGCCGCCTGTTCCTGGCAATTACACCCCGATCGCCGCCACCAGTATCCGGTTCTGCCTGCGTATCGCCGCGCGTAGCTCCGGTATCTTCGCCTTGTCGCGCTTCACGAACTCGATGAACATCATGTTCATGTTGTTGAAGATCAATTCGCCGAGCGCTGCCCCGTCGATGTCCTGCCGCACAAGGCCGAGCGCCTGCAGCCGGGCGATCAGCGCGCGGATCTGTTCGGTCAGCGCGCGGTCAAGCGCGGTGTAGGCCTGGCCGAACGGGCTGTCTGGCAGTTGCGTCGAGATCGCCATCGCCTGCCGCCACATCTCCTTGCTGAGATAGTGCAGCGAGTGCTCGATATAGATGCCGACCAGCGTGTCCAGCGCATCGCCGACATTGGCCGGCGGCCTGGCGACCACGCCTTGTCCGGCATTCAGCACCTCGTTGACCTCCAGCGAGACGATGGCGCCGAGGATGTCGCCCTTATTCTGGTAGTAATTATAGATGGTGCCGATCGAGACCTCGGCCTGGGCAGCGATAGCCTCGATCTTGGCACCCTCATAACCGGCGTCGCGGAAAAGCTCCGCGGCCGCCTCGATGATGCGGCGGTGCCGATCCGCCTTTTGCCTTGCCCGCAATCCGCTCATCGTAGCCTCTTGCCATAAAAACAGAATTGACTCAATTTTAGAATTGGTTCAATTTTTTGCAAGAAGCCACAAAGGCAAGGGAGAACACTCGATGTCCGCTAAACCTACATCCAGGAATCCGCTTTCCATTCTGAAGAGCCATCTGCATGCGGCGTGCGCCGCCACGGCACTGCTGCTCGGGGCCAGCAGTCTAGCCCAGGCCGCTGACCTCAACGCGCTGATCTGGTGCGATCACGCCGATCCGGCGCTGCTGCAACCCTTCGAAGAGGCCAATGGCGTCAAGGTCAACGTCAAGGAATTCGAGGGCACCGGCGCTGGGCTCGCCATCGTCGAACAGTCGCAGCCCGGCGACTGGGACGTGATGGTGATCGACAGCATCGACGTGCCGCGCGGCGTCGAGAAAGGCCTGTTCGAGCCGCTGCCGGAAGACAGACTGCCGCTGGCCGACCTGTTCCCGCAGGTGAAGATGGACGGCTCCACCGTGGTCGGCGGCAAGCGCTACGGCATCACCGAAAAGTTCGGCTACAACACGATCGGCTACAACAAGACCAAGGTCGATCCGGCCGATATGCAGTCGATGGCGGCGCTGACCGGCGACAAGTACAAGGGCAAGGTCGCCATCTACGACTACTATCTGCCGGTCATCGGCATGGCCGCGCTGGCCATCGGCAAGAAGACGGCGGATCTGACCGAAGCCGACCTGCCCGCCCTCAAGGACGAACTTCTCAAGATGAAGGCCAATGCCAAGCTTGTCGGCGAAGTGACCGCCAGCCAGACGGCGCTGGCGACCGGCGAGGTCGACATACTTGTTGGTGGCGGCGAATGGGTGACGGCGGGGCTGGCCAAGGAAAACCCGGCGCTGGACTTCTCTATTCCCAGAGAAGGTGCAGTTCTGTGGTCGCAGTCGCTGGCCATGTTCAAGGATTCCAAAAATAAGGACATGGCGCTGAAATTCATCCAGTACATCATGAGCCCGGAAGGCCAGGCGCGGCTTGCCACCTCGTCCTGCTACTGGGGCATGCCGGCGAACACCAAGGCGACGCTGACCGACGAGCAGAAAAAGATCCTGCGTTTCGACGAGCAGCCGGGCTTCCTCGCCCGCGCCCAGTCCTATCCGGCGCCGAACGCCGATCTCGACAAGAAGATGCAGGATATGTGGACCGAAATACTGCAGGCAAAATGAGCGATTGCGGCTGATGAAGTCAATTGGAAGCAACGGGCGTGCCTTGCCCTGGGCGCTGGTGACGCCAGCGCTCAGCTGGACGCTTTTGTTCTTCGTGCTGCCCTTCATCGCCATGGGGCTGTCCAGCCTGACGGCGCATGAGGGCGGCGGCTTCACGGCGTCCAACTACAGCCAGTTCTTCACCAACCCCTCCTACTGGCAAGCGATGGTGAACTCGCTTGAGGTGACGGCGATCGTCACCGTCGTCTCCGTGCTGCTCGCCTACCCGTTTGCCTGGATCCTGGCGGAACAGGTGCCGGAACGCTGGCAACGGCTGGCGCTGATGCTGGCCGTGCTGCCGTTCTGGACCTCCTATGTCGTGCGCTCCTATTCCTGGCTGCTGGTGCTGGCACAGAACGGCGTGGTCAACCGGGCGCTGACCGGCACCGGCCTGTTCAGCGAGCCGCTGCAACTCGCCAATACACGGTTCGCCACCGTCACCGGCTTCGTGCATTTCTTCATCATGCTTTTGACGCTGACGATCTTCGCCAACCTCAAGCAGCTCAGCCCGAGCTACCGCAAGGCCGCCGCCGATCTCGGCGCCGGGCCGGTGCGCACCTTCCTGCATGTCGTCCTGCCGCTGACTTTGCCCGGCATCATGGTCGGCGCCTTCCTCACTTTCGTGCTGTGTATCGGCGACTACATCACGCCGCAGATCCTGGGCGGCAACAACGAGCTCCTGATGCCGCAGTTGGTGATGATGCAGATCGGCCGGCGCGGCGACTTTCCGCTGGCCTCGGCGCTGTCGATCATCCTGATGGCGGTGGTCACCTTTGCCTATCTCGGCTGCGCGCGCTGGCTTAAGATCGAGCGGGCCTGAGATGGGCAGGATCGTCCGCATCGCCTCGTGGCTCTACGCCGTCCTGATCTACGGCTTCATCTTCCTGCCGGTCGTCGTGCTGGTGCTGTTTTCGTTGCAGGCGACGTCGTTTCCGATCCCGCCCTTCACCGGCCCGTCGTTGCGCTGGTACGATGCGGTTCTCTCGGACCCGCGGCTGACCTCGGCGCTGGTCAATTCGCTGCTGGTCGCCTCCATCTCGTCGCTCGCCGCCGTCACGCTCGGCTTCCTCTCGGCCTGGGGCTTTGCCCGCTTCGTCCTGCCCGGATCTGGCCTGCTGCGCGGGCTGATCACGCTGCCACTGACGGTCAGCTATCTCATCATCGGCATGGGGCTTCTGGTGCTGTTCAACTGGGCTGGCGTGCCGAAATCGCTGCTTGCGGCAGGGATCGGCCATGTCGTGATCAACCTGCCGCTGTGCTTTGCCATCATCTACAGCCAGATGGGCGACCACCAGATCAACATCGAACGCGCCGCGCGCGATCTCGGCGCGCCGGAATGGAAAGTGCTGCTGTTGATCACCGTGCCGGTCATGGCGCCGGCAATCTTCGCCGGCTTCTTCCTGTCGATGACCTTCTCGTGGGACGAGTTCGTCATCTCTTTCCTTTTGACCCGTTTCGACACGACCTTGCCGGTGGAAATCTGGAACCTGCTGCGCTCCGGCCTCAACCCGAAAACCAATGCCGTCGGCTCGCTGGTCTTCGCCGTCTCGATCGTGCTGGTCGTGCTGTTCGAACTGACATTGCTGCGCAGGAGAAGAGCATGACTGCACCCCTGGTCGACATAAGTTCCGTATCGCATCGCTTTGGCCAGCAAATCGTGCTGAAGAATGTCTCGCTCAAGATCGAGCCGGGCAGCTACACGATCCTGCTCGGACCCTCAGGCTCCGGCAAGACGACGCTGCTGTCCATTCTGGGCGGCTTCGTCACGCCCAGCGAAGGCAAAGTGTTCATCCGCGGCGAGGACTGCACCTCGGTGCCGCCGGCCAAGCGCCCGACGACGACGGTGTTCCAGGACTACGCGCTGTTCCCGCATATGAGCGTCGGCGGCAATGTCGGTTTTGGGCTGCGCATGCAGGGCGTCGACGGCGCCACACGGGCGGCAAGGGCACGCGAGGCGCTGGCGCTGGTTGGGCTGGCCTCCGCTTTCGACAAGAAGCCGCATCAGCTCTCCGGCGGCCAGCGGCAGCGCGTGGCGCTGGCGCGTGCGCTGGTGATCGAACCGGCGGTGCTTTTGCTCGACGAGCCACTCGGCGCGCTTGACCTCAAATTGCGCCGGCAAATGCAGGACGAGTTGAAGGCGATCCAGAAGCGCGTCGGCACTGCCTTCATCCACGTCACCCACGACCAGGAAGAGGCCATGGCGCTGGCCGACCATTGCGTGGTGATGAATGACGGGCGCATCGAGGACGAAGGCCCGCCCGAGCGCGTCTATGCGCGGCCGGCGACGCGCTTCTCCGCGACCTTCATGGGCGAAAGCACGATCCTCGCCGGCACGGTTGCGGAGGCCAAGGACAGGACCAGCACGGTCGCGACGCCGGTCGGGCGGATTTCACTGCCCTGCACGTTGCCGGTCGGCTCGGCCGTCGGGCTCGCCATACGGCCGGAGCATCTCGTCTTCGGCGTGGGCAGCGGCGGTGTCAGGCTGGGTACGGCCGAGGTGAGCGACATCGTCTTCCAGGGCAGCTTCAAGCGCGTGCTCGCCGCCTCGGTCGAGGATCCCGCGCTGCGGTTCATCGCCAGACTTCCGGCTTCGTCGACCGTCCAGCCCGGCGACACCGTCGCGATTTCGTGCGATATCGGCGCGATCATCCTTTTGACGGATTGAACATGGGCACGCTTCCGCTCATCGACGCGCCAGACTGGTACGAGACCATCCGCATGGCCGACGGTGTCACGCTGATCCACGAGCCGTGGATCAAGCCATTCTTCCGCTGCAACATGTGGCACGTGCGCGGCCGCGACCGCGATCTCCTGTTCGATACCGGGCTTGGCCATTTCAGCCTCAGGCGTCATGTGCCGCTGGTGAGCGAGCGACAACTGACCTGCGTCGCCAGCCACACCCATTTTGACCATATCGGCTGCCACCATGAATTTCCCGATCGCTGTGTGCATGCAGCCGAGGCTCAAATCCTCGCCGATCCGCGCAACGAATGGACCGCCGCCAGCACCTACGCGACGGACGAGATGTTCGAGGGCATGCCGCAAGGCTGGGACACGGCACGCTACGGCATTCTACCCGCACCCGCCGGTCGTCTGCTCGCGCATGGCGATGTCGTCGATCTCGGCGACCGCGCCTTCGAGGTGATCCATACGCCCGGCCACTCGCCCGGCGGCATCGCGCTTTACGAAAACAGGACGGGCATCCTGTTATCCGGCGACATCATCTATGACGGCCCGCTGATCGACGATGTCTACCACTCTGTGGTCGATGACTATATCGCCACCTTGCTGCGCCTGCGCGACCTCGACGTCTCGGTCGTGCATGGCGGCCATTTCCCGAGCTTCGGAAAGGTGCGCTATCGCCAGCTTGTCGACGAGTACTTGGCGCAGAAGCGGCAAGCCGGCTGCCATCTGCGGCAGCGTTCATAGCTGAGCATCCGTTGGCGCAACAGCTGGAATGTCCGCTCAATACCCGGCATCCGGTTTTCGCCTCCAGCCAGGAAGGACATGCCTCGCCAAGTCAGGTCCGGGTTACAGCGCCCTTTGCGGGCATGGCGCCCCGGCGGCATCACCACAGCGCGACGCCGTGGGTTGAGGCCGGAAGCTCGTCTCTTCGGACTGGCGCACCAATTCGGCAAAGAGGAGCGCGAAGCTTCCCAGCATCAGAAAGACGATGATCAGGCGTGTTACCGGCAATATGACGGCCTCGACTGGCTAGCCCCACGCCACCCATCCGATGCCCGGCTAACATGACGGGTCCGGCTTTACGAGAGCTTAAGCCCGGTCTTAACCATCACATTCGCGCAGCCTCTGACATGACGCGCGAACGGCACGTCCGCAACCCGCCGTTCTGCCGTCGCCTTGCCATCCGGGATAGCCCATGGCATCCGGGATAGCCATGGCATCCAGGATAGCCACGGCATCCGGGATAATGCCTCTCTTTGCAGACCTGGCCCGCCCATGCTACCCCGGCGCTGGCGCGGCCCAGCAACAGCGTGCTGCCAACCGATCGTCGTCGGGGAACCATGAGCAAAACCGCCAGCCGCATCGCCTTCGTCTCGTCCGACACCGCCGACGCCAAGACGGCGCTGGAAAGCCTTTCGGCGCGCTATGGCCAATCCTCCGTCGAGGATGCCGAGATCGTCGTCGCGCTTGGCGGTGACGGCTTCCTGCTGCAGACGCTGCGCGAGACGATGGGGACCGGCAAGAAGGTCTACGGCATGAACCGTGGCACCATCGGTTTCCTGATGAACGAGTACCGGTCCGGCGGGCTCACCGAGCGGATCGCGGCCGCGGTCGCCGAAACGATCCGCCCGCTGGAGATGATGGCCGAGACCTCGGCAGGCGAAACGCTTTCGGCGCTGGCGATCAACGAAGTCGCGCTGTGGCGGCAATCCTATCAGACGGCCAAGATCCGCATCACCGTCGACGAGCAAATACGGCTCGAGGAACTGAGCTGCGACGGTGTGATGATCGCGACGCCGGCCGGGTCCACCGCCTACAATCTTTCCGCGCACGGGCCCATCCTGCCGCTCGACGCGCCACTGCTGGCGCTGACCCCGGTCAGCCCGTTTCGCCCGCGCCGCTGGCGCGCCGCGCTGCTCTCCAACAAGGCAACCGTGCGCTTCGACATCCTCGAGCCGGAAAAGCGGCCTGTGAACGCCGCCGCCGACCATACGGAAGTCAAGGCGGTGACCTCGGTCACGGTCAGGGAATCGCCCACTGCGACGGCGACGTTGCTGTTTGATCCCAACCATTCTTGGAACGAACGCATTCTCGCCGAACAGTTCCGCTATTGAGCCGGCGCCGCGACCGACACCTCGATTAAGCATCCCGATTAAGGTTACAACTTCACAATCGCGCCAATCACGGCCGTTTCTGTTGACAAATCGAGGGCTTGCTCCTAATTGCAATACCAATCTTGCAGGCGCGTGGCGCTTGCCGCGATAGACGCCGTTAGACGCCGTTGCGCTTCCCCGAACCAGCCAAAGACAGCAACAATTGTCCTCAGACACCACGACCGCTCCAGAAGCGTTGACCTTTTCAGACCTAGGCCTGTCGCCGAAGGTTCTTTCCGCAGTCACCGACGCCGGCTACACGCAGCCGACGCCGATACAGTCTGGTGCCATTCCGCACGCGCTTCTCGGCAAGGACGTGCTGGGCATTGCCCAGACCGGCACCGGCAAGACGGCATCCTTCGTGCTGCCGATGCTCACAAGACTGGAAAAGGGCCGCGCCCGTGCCCGCATGCCGCGCACGCTCATTCTCGAGCCGACACGTGAGCTTGCCGCGCAGGTCGAGGAAAACTTCGTCAAATACGGCAAGAACCACAAGCTCAACATCGCGCTCTTGATTGGCGGCGTGTCGTTCGACGAACAGGACAAGAAGCTGGAGCGCGGCGCCGACGTGCTGATCGCGACGCCCGGCCGCCTGCTCGATCACCGTGAGCGTGGCAAGCTGTTGCTCAATGGCGTCGAGATCCTTGTTATCGACGAAGCGGACCGCATGCTCGACATGGGCTTCATCCCCGACATCGAGCGCATTTGCGAGATGATCCCGTTCACCAGGCAGACGCTGTTCTTCTCGGCGACGATGCCGCCGGAGATCACCAAGCTCACCGAAAAATTCCTGCATGCGCCGGTTCGCGTCGAGGTCTCGAAGGCCGCGTCCGCAGCGACCAACATCATCCAGCGCCTGGTCAAGTCCGGCTCCAAGCCATGGGACAAGCGCGAGACCTTGCGCAATTTGATCAAGGCAGAGGATGCGGAGCTGAAGAACGCCATCATCTTCTGCAACCGCAAGGTGGAAGTGTCGGAACTGTTCCGCTCGCTGCTGAAGTATGATTTCGACGCCGGCGCGCTGCATGGCGACATGGACCAGCGCGCGCGCATGCAGATGCTGGCCAATTTCCGCGATGGCAAGCTGCGCTACCTGGTCGCCTCCGACGTCGCCGCGCGCGGTCTCGACATCCCCGATGTCAGCCACGTCTTCAATTACGATGTGCCGATCCATGCCGAGGACTACGTTCACCGCATCGGCCGCACCGGACGCGCCGGGCGCTCTGGAAAATCCTTCACCATCGCGACCAAGTCGGACACCAAGTACATCGACGCCATCGAGCGGCTGATCGGCAACAAGATCGAGTGGCATGATGGCGACCTGTCGACAGTGGTCGCCAGCGAAGGCGAGGACGATGCTCCGCGCCGCGGCAAAGGCGCGCCGCGCCGTGCCGGCCGCAAGGACGACGAACGCAAGGACAGGGGCGACCGCAAACCACGCGAACGCCACGCCAGGCACAGTGAAGAACCGGCACCGGAAACGGTCCGCGAGGATCAGCCCGATGTGGCCGAGGGCGCGGTCGCCGACATCGGCGAACGCCGCTCGCGCAAGGACGCGATCCGGTCGGAAAACACCGAGCGCAAATCATCCGATCGCAACGAGCAGCGCGCACCGGAACGCGGCGACACCAGGCCGCAGCGCGACAGCAACCGCCCTGCCCGCCAACGCCACCAGGAAGACAACGACTCCACCGTCGGCTTCGGCGATGACATGCCAGCCTTCATGAAGATCGTCGCCAAGGTCTGATACGACAGCGCTGCGCGTCCTCTTGGACGCGCAAAAGCAGCCGTTTGCGCTGGAATCGGCAATTTGCCGATTCGTATCGCCAGATCGGCACCGAGATCGACAAATCCATCGGAAAGCTGGAGGTCAACCTCGACCCGAGGATAGGTCCGCATGTAATCCGCGATGACCCGTACGAGGAAATCCGGACCGAACAGAACTGGTGCGCTCACGCGCAGGATGCCTGACGGCTCCGATCGCTGGTTGCGGATTGCAGTGCTCGCCAGACAGGAGCAATCAATTGTCGGGAAGCGGCAGCGGTGTGTCACTCAAGGTCCGCAGGTAAGCGATGAGGTCAGCTCGCTGCTTCTCGTCCTGCAGACCCGGGAAAATCATATCTGTTCCGGGCAAAGCGAATGCCGGATTTGAGATAAAAGAATTGAGGTCCTCAAAGGTCCAAGTGCCGCCGGCTTCCTTTATAGCTGACGAATACGGGACATCGCTTTGTGAGGCCTTCGGCCGCCCTACGACGCCCCACAGATTAACCCGTTTGGGAATCTTAAGGTTCGGCGATGCAAGATGACAAGCCCCGCACGTTCCGTCGAAAATTTCCTTGCCTGATTCAGCGCTTGCCGATGCAAGTCGAGCCGAAATCGGCGCAACGGCCGGTCGTCCGGCGCCATGACTGCGCAAGTAGGCCACGATGTCATCGTGACCCCTGAGCTTAGCCAAATGTATGGGCGGATTTCCATTCGATGTCAGTGCGTTGACCTCTGCCCCGGCGTCCACAAGATGAATGACGCATTGAAGGCAGCCATTTTCGGCAGCCACGTGCAGCGGCGTCTGCGCTTTCGCCACCTGATTTGGATCGGCCCCATTGTCGAGCAACAGCTTCACAATCTCGGCGTGCCCAGCCTTGTTGGCGGCGTAGAGTGGCGTTCTTTGCCAGCTGACGGGCAGGTTGACGTCCGCGCCACGATTGATCAGAAGTTTGGCAAACTCGACATTTCCGCCTTCGCAGGCGATGTAGAGCGCCGTAACGCCGTCAATTTCGTTGACAGCGGCGCCTTTGTCCAAGGCGGAAGCCACCGCCGCGACGTCGCCATTCCTGACAAGATCACCTAAGTTGCTCGCGTGGGCGGGCAGTGTAAAAAGGCAAAGGACGCATGAAGCTCTTGTCACCCACATGCGTCCTCGCTTGATCATTGTATCCTCCCTGAAGAGAGTTCCATGACGGGTTGATCTAGAACAAGAGCTTGCTGGTGGTGACACGGCTAGCCGAGAATGGCCGCTTTCGCCTCGGAAGCAGACATGTTGATCCAACCATGCCCGTTTATGAATTCACGCCCTAAAGCGTGTCGCGTCCGAACGGATCCAGGCGACCCGCTTTAGGTCTTTGTGTCATGCATGTCGTTGTCCCATAACCGAGGTTTGGGCGACATGCACTAGCCAGCCTGGCTCGCCCGTTACATCGGTCCAGGCATCATCTTGGTCGGCTTCTCCAGCATCGGAAATTCGGCCTTACTGCATTTCACGTTCGGGTTCGTCGGACTGAACATCCCGTTCGGGTTGTCCGTCAGCCAGGCGTGAAGATCATAGTGCACGAACTCGCGCGGGATGAGCGGATAGTGCCCCTCCATCGGTCCCATGAAGGTTTGGCCGAAAAGCTTCGGAGGTTCCTTGATGTCTGGCGTCAGAGGCACCAGCCATTCCGCACCCACCAGGCGCAAACCCTTCTTGGTCGGTTCGTAAATGAGCACATTGGGGTGCATCGGGTCGAGTTTTTGGCCGACACTCGGGACGTTGACGAAATGGATACCCATGGCGCCTTTCGGGTAATCCATCGCACCCGCTATCTTTTCGCCGCTGTAGTAGACGCAGCCGACTGTCGACAGATAAAGATCGCGGACGGCTGCGGTGTAGTCTTCATATTTGGCGAGCGACTTTTTCAAGGCATCGATGTCGGCCTTGTTGGCGTCCTCGGCCCGCGCCGTGGCGACGCCCAACCATGCGCTCATCAGGCCTGTTAAAGCAAGGACGCCGCAGCGCCCAAGGCTGGCTGTTCTTGGCATGCATTCCTCCCAGATTTTCTCATCTGGCCGTGCAAGACCCGAGGCGGAAAAAAATGCTGAGTGCGCGGCCAGTTGCACCGCCTCATCCCCTACGGAACGGCAATTACGCTATTCCTTTCCGTGGTTGCGGGGAAGTTTTTATTTAGCATAAACTAATGTTCCGGCGCTGATCCGAAGAGCGCCCTTAACAGCCCAAACAAAAACGGCCCCAACGCGGGGCCGCTTCGCATTCCTTGCCGAACAGATCAGGTAAGCGGCGACAGCTGGATTTCGACGCGGCGGTTCTGGGCACGGCCTTCGGCCGTGGCGTTCGATGCGACCGGACGCGTCTTGCCGAAACCGGTGACGGCGAAGCGGCGCTGATCGACGCCCTGGCCGGACAAATAGTTGGCGACCGCCAGGGCGCGGCGCTGGGACAGGTCGAAATTGTGCTGATCCCCACCAGTCGAATCGGTGTGGCCGAACACATCGACCGTGGTCTGCTTGAACTTCTTCAGCACCAATGCGACCGAATTCAGCACCTGGTAGAAGCCGGGCTTCACTGCGTCCTGATCCGTATTGAAGGTGATATCGGAGGGCATGTTGAGGATGATCTGGTCGCCGCTACGGGTGACGCTGACGCCGGTACCCTCGAGTTGCCGGCGCAGTTCGGCTTCGTTCTGGTCCATTGTGGCGCCGATGGCACCACCGGCGAGCGCACCGATGCCCGCGCCGATCAGCGCGTTGCGGCGGTCATTGCCGCCGGCAAGCAGGCCAAGGCTGGCACCCGCCAGGGCGCCAAGGCCAGCACCGGCAGCGGTGTTGGAAATCTTCTGGTCGCCTGTATACGGATCAGTGGTGGTGCAGGCACTCATGAGCACAGCCGTCGCCACGACGACGAGCACAGTCTTTTTCATAGGATGGTCCCTCTCCAAGTCACGCCTTGCGGTGGCGCCAAATCAGCCCTTCCGGCGACTTGTACCATGAATTGCGGCGAAAAACGGAACGGCAAAAACGCCGCCCACGGCTTTTCCGGGGATCACACCCCGGCGACGGCGCCGCATCGCCACGCCGGGGTGGCCTGAATTAGGCTACCAGAGATTCTTGCCATCGATGACCACCACTTCGACCTTGTCCAGATCGAAATCATCGAACAACCGCGAATTGACGCTGATCTTGGGATTCTCGAAATTAGGCTCGCCCGTCGACCAGTCCGGCGTTTCCGTGAAGGTGCCGCAGCCGCAGGTAGCGCAAAACCCATGCTTTACCGTTTTCGACCCCCATCGGTAGAAAGAAACGTTCTCCATCGGGCTGGTGAGCTTGAATTGCGATGGAATGTAGTAGGCCCAGAGCGAGCCGCGTTTCGAGCAGAACGAACAGGTGCATTGCGTCACAGTCTGCGGTGCCTGCGAAACCTCAAACGTCGTCGCCTTGCAATGACAGCTTCCCTTGATGGTCATCGACGAATTCCTCTCCATTGCCCGCCACCTATGCGGCAAAGGCAGCATAAAGAAGTGCTCCTGACAACCGTCTGTCATCATGCGTCCACCGAACCACGAATGCCCGGGCTGCCCAGGCATAGACAAGCTCCGGCAAGTCAGTAGCCTGCCCCATTACACGCGGCCGCGGATGTCGTGTCGTCAATAAGAGCGAGGCGGCACGAACAGGCAGATTGTCTTGCCGGCGTCGAGACCGGCCTGATGCGCGCACCAGTGGAACTCACCGTCAGGGCTGTCCTTGACGCGCTTGTCGCTCATGGGAACAACCTCACCCGTGCCGGCGATGACATAGCCCTCGGGTTTTTCCAACACTTCGCCAGTATGAGCCGTACGACAATCATAGTTGGCGCAGCATGCGAATGGGTAACTCCAGCCTAGTGGCTTTGCCGCTGTCGGTGTGGCGTCATGCGCAAAGGCAGGTGCCGTCAGCATTGCGATTGCGGCAATTGCGAACAGGGAAAACAAGAGTCGGCCGGCCGGTTCAGCGGCATGGGCCGATCTGGAAGTGGCAGCAGACATGGAAGCGTTCCTTTCAAACGAGCATCAAGCAGTTCGCTTGCCCGTTCCCGGAACGTGTCTTCCCAGCGGCCAGATCGTCAGCTTGCAGATATGCCGCGCCCGGCCATAAATGCTTTTTGTCTCCCCTCAATGCCGTGATGGTGAGCGCAAATGTGAGTCGGCGCAAGAAATTGCTGCGTTCACGAGTACCGCGGCGCATGCCAACCAATCATCCGCTACCGACCGCTGAAATCAACTTCCCGGCAAACAGGTGTCGAATAAACGGGATCGGTGCCGTGTGGTTCCAGCCTATGGCTGGTTGGCGATCACATGCTCTTGATATTGAGGCAGGCCGTCGGCATTCTCTCCTCGTCCTGGGGCGCAGGGTTCGGGTCCATCAGCACCGGCAGCGCATGAGCCGCCGTTTGCAGGCCGGCCTCACCTGAATATGAGCATACCCTTAGTCCAGGTCCGCCACTGCTTCGCCGGCACCGCCTTCGATGCGCTGCGACAATGAGGCCTCCATGAAATCGTCGAGGTCGCCATCGAGCACGCTCGACGGGCTGGTGCTCTCGACGCCGGTGCGAAGATCCTTCACCAACTGATAGGGCTGCAGCACATAGGAGCGTATCTGGTGACCCCAGCCAATATCGCTCTTCGAGGCTTCGGTGGCGTTTGCAACCGCCTCGCGCTTCTTCAGCTCCTCCTCATAGAGACGCGAGCGCAGCATTTCCCAGGCCTTGGCCTTGTTCTTATGTTGCGAACGTTCGGCCTGGCAGGCGACAGCGATGCCGGTCGCAAGGTGGGTGATGCGCACCGCGGAGTCGGTGGTGTTGACGTGCTGGCCGCCGGAGCCGGACGAGCGATAGGTATCAATGCGAACATCGGATTCGGAAACGTCGATCTCGATCGTGTCGTCGATGACCGGATAGACCCAGACGCTGGCGAAGGACGTATGCCGACGTGCGTTGCTGTCATAGGGCGAAATACGCACTAACCGATGCACACCGGATTCGGTCTTCATCCAGCCATAGGCGTTGTGGCCCTTGATCATCAACGTGGCGGACTTGATGCCGGCCTCTTCGCCGTCATGCACCTCCAGGACCTCGACCTTGAAGCGGCGCCGCTCGGCCCAGCGCGTGTACATGCGCAGCAGCATCGACGCCCAATCCTGGCTTTCGGTGCCGCCGGCGCCGGCATGGATTTCGAGATAAGTGTCGTTGGCGTCGGCTTCACCCGACAGCAGCGTCTCAACCTGGCGGGCCTTCGCTTCGCCCTGCATCGAACGGAGCGCGGCTTCGGCTTCGGCGATCACGCCCTCGTCGCCCTCTTCCTCGCCGAGTTCGATCAGGCCGATATTGTCTTCCAGCGCCTGCGTCAGCCCTCTCACCGAGGCGATGCCTTCTTCGAGGCTCTGACGTTCGCGCATCAGTTTCTGCGCTTCCAGCGGTTCGTTCCAGAGACTGGCGTCCTCGGCGCGCACATTGAGGTATTCAAGCCGTTTTATGGCCTGATCCCAGTCAAAGATGCCTCCTCAGCAGGGTGATCGCCTGCCTGATCTCGTCGACAATATTCTGCGTTTCCGCGCGCATGGCTGGCTGTTCTGTCCTGTGTTTGCTGAAATCGGTCGGCGCGATACATAGGGAGGCCGCCGCCGGCTGTAAAGCAAAATGGGCTGGCGCAAGGCCAGCCCACCCGCCCATGAAAGTCGTCAGTAGAGGCCGCCGCCGCCGGACTGGATGGCTTGATTGGCCTGTGGCGACAGCGCGCCACCTGTGGCATTTGAGCCGTCGGCGCCCATGCCGATCACCCAATAGCTGTCAGCAGGACCGGTACCCGGCTTGAAGGCTTCCGTGATGGTGCCGGGATCACCCGCTGCGGCGCGCATGCCGGTCTTGCGATTGATGGCGACCAGACTCATGCCGTCCGGAACCTTGAAGTCGACATTGGGCGTGCCATCCAGCGCCACCCGCATGAAGTCCTTGAAGATAGGTGCTGCAAGACCACCGCCGGTGGCGCCATGACCAAGGCCGCGCGGCGTGTCGTAGCCCATGTAGAGACCGACGACGAGATTGGGCGTGTAACCGATGAACCAGGCGTCCTTCTCGTCGTTGGTCGTTCCGGTCTTGCCGGCGATGTGGCGGCCGAGTTCGCCGATGGTGGCGCCGGTGCCACGCTGCACGACGCCTTCCATCATCGAGGTGATCTGGTAGGCGGTCATCGGATCGAGCACCTGCTCGGAGTTGTCGACCAGTTCCGGCTCGGGCTGGTTCTGCCATTCGGTCGCATTGCACCCCTGGCAGCCACGTTCGTCCTGCTTGAACACCGTCTTGCCGTAGCGGTCCTGGATGCGGTCGATGAGCGACGGTTTGATCGACTTGCCGCCATTAGCCATGATCGAATAGGCCGACACCATACGCATCACGGTCGTTTCGCCGGAGCCCAGCGCCATCGGCAGATAGGGGGCCAGATGGTCGTAGACACCAAAGCGCTCGGCATATTCGACGACCAGCTTCATGCCCATGTCATTGGCAAGCCGCACCGTCATGAGATTGCGCGACTTCTCGATGCCGGAGCGCAGGGTCGCCGGGCCCGCGACGGTGCCGTCGTAGTTCTTCGGCGTCCAGGTCGTGTTGCCGCTCTGGATGGTGATCGGTCCGTCCATGATCACCGAGGCCGGCGTATAGCCATTGTCGAGAGCCGCCGAATAGACGATCGGCTTGAACGAGGAGCCCGGCTGGCGCATGGCTTGCGTCGCGCGGTTGAATTCGGACTGAGCGTAGGAGAAGCCGCCGACCATGGCCAGCACCCGGCCGGTATGCGGATCCATGGCGATCAGGCCGCCTTCCACTTCGGGGACCTGGCGCAGGCTGTAGGCGCTATCGGAGCCATCGTTCTTCTGCACGAAGATGACGTCGCCCGGTTTCAACACCTCTGCCGGCGACTTGGCCTTGACGGTCTTGCCGTCGACCACATGGCGCATGGCAAAACCCATGTCCTCCTTGCTGACGGTGCCTTCGACGCGTTCCTTGGCGATCTCGCCCGACGCCTGGCGCGCTGGCTGAAGGCCGATCGACAGACCGGTCGCCGAACTGTCGAGCACGACGGCGAGCGACCATTCCGGAACATCCTCCAGCCCCTTGACGCTGCCCAGCGGCACGCCCCAGTCGCCGGACACGTCGATTGACGTCACCGGCCCGCGATAACCGCGCAGGGTGTCATATTTCATCAACCCGTTCTGCATCGACTTGCGGGCAATGAGCTGGATCTTCGGATCAAGGGTGGTGCGGACGGAAAGGCCGCCCTCGTAGAGCGCATTCTCGCCGTAACGGGCAATGATCTGGCGGCGCACCTCTTCGGTGAAGTACTCGCCGGCAAACAGATAGTTGCCGTTCCGGCGCGGCGTCACGCCCAGCGGCTCGGCCTTGGCCTTGGCACCTTCCTCACGCGTGACATAGCCATTCTCGACCATCTGGTCGATGACCCAGTTGCGGCGCTCCAGCGCGCGATCGGTATGCTTGAAGGGGTGATAATTGTTCGGACCCTTCGGCAGGGATGCCAGATAGGCGGCCTCGGCCACGCTGAGCTCGTTGACCGACTTGTCGAAATAGGTCAGCGCCGCACCGGCGACGCCGTAGGCGCCGAAGCCGAAGAAGATTTCGTTCAGGTAGAGTTCGAGAATGCGGTCTTTGGGATAGGCCTGCTCGATGCGGAAGGCGAGGATCATCTCCTTGATCTTGCGCTCGTAGGTCTGGTCCGAGGACAACAGGAAGTTCTTCGCCACCTGCTGGGTGATCGTCGAGGCGCCGACCTGGCGCCTGCCGGAGCCGAGATTCTGCAGGTTGACGATGATGGCCCGGCCGAGACCGGTCACGTCGATGCCGGGGTGATTGTAGAAGTTCTTGTCTTCCGCGGACAGGAAGGCCGCCTTGACGCGATCCGGTATGGCCTGGATGGGCAGATACAGGCGCCGTTCGCGGGCATATTCGGCCATCAGCGCACCATCCGACGAATGGATGCGGGTGGTCACCGGCGGCTCGTATTTGGCCAGCACCTCGTAGTCGGGCAGATCCTTCGACAAGTGGCCAATGTAGATCGCAACGCCCGCCGCGACCAGAAGGGCCAGCGTCGTGCCGATGCCGAAAAAATAGCCAATAAGACGAATCATACCCGCTCCAGTCCTTGGTTCGGGAATTTCCTAAACGAAGCCGCCTTTCGCGCAAGCATTCGAGCCGGTCCCAATCCGTAATCGAAAACCCTTGTCGCCACCATGTGGGCAAAATACGGCAATGCCGGATTTCGCGGCCCCGAGCCGGAAATAAAAGCACCGGTGTTGTCGTGGCGCCACGCCGCCTCTGGTTGCAGAGCCGCCGGACATGTCAGCCTCCGGCCCTTGCTCCGGCTTTGGCTGAAGCGAAAAGCGCTACGGCGTTGGTTATGCTCTGGGCCGCCTTGCCGCGCCAGTCGGCGTTGAGCAGCTGGGCCTCGTCCTTGGCGTTCGAGAGGTAACCGAGTTCAACCAGCACGGACGGCACATCGGGTGCCTTCAGCACCTTGAAGCCCGCCGAACGCTGCGGATTGTTTATGAGCCCGACGCTGGTCGACAGCTGGCCGACCAGCGTGTGAGCGAAACTCATCGAGAAATTGTGCGTTTCGCGACGGATCAGGTCGATCAGGATGTCGGTGACTTCCTTGCTGTCGTTCTTGATCTCCATGCCGGCGAACTGGTCGGAGAGGTTCTCACGGTCGGCAAGCGCCTGCGCCTCGGGATCGGAAGCCTTGTCGGAGACGGTGTAGACAGTGGCGCCGCGGATGCCCTTGACGCTGATTGTGTCGGCATGGATGGAAATGAGGAGGTCGGCCTCGTGCTGGCGGGCAATGCGCACGCGATCGTCCAGACGCAGGAATTCGTCGGTGTCGCGCGTCATGAACACATCGTAATTGCCGACGGCGGCTAGTTTGTCGCGCAACTCCGTGGCGAAGGCCAACGTCACGTTTTTCTCGATGGTGCCGTTCAGGCCCTCGGCGCCGCCGTCGATGCCGCCATGACCTGGATCGATGACGATGGTGAAGCGATGGCCCGGATTGGAGACCGGTCCAGTGCCGACCCGCTCGCCCTTGTCGGTCGAAACCGTCGATCCGGTAGTCAGCGCCTGATTGGCAAGTGCGGCATCGAATTCGCGCTCGGAAGCCGCCGACATGTCGATGGCAATGCGGTAGCCGGTTCCGTCCTCGTTCTTGAGCACATCGAGCTTGTCGACGGCGAAGGGCCCCTTGCCGGTGACGATCAGCCGCGAAACGCCCTTCCCGAGATCGCCCAGACGTACGCCCTTGACCAGGCCGCGTGGCTTCAAATCCTTGGCGTCAATGGCGAATCTCGTATTCGCTAGGTCGATGACAAGGCGGTTGGGACCGCGCAGCAGGAACCATTTGATATCGGGCTCGCGGTCGAAATCCATGACGATCCGCATCTTGGTGGCGTTGCCCGCCATCTTGTAGCCTTTTGCCACGGCCGGAGCGTCGGCGGCTTGGGCAATCGAGGAAAAGGCAGACGAGATCGTCAGCAGCAGCAAGAAACAGAAAGTGGCCAGAATCCGGCTGCCGACACGACATCCCTTGTCTGTGAAGTCTGCCGGTCCCATCTTTCGTCCAGTCGCTCCCGGTTTGGCGCCAGGCGCCTGGTCGTTTCGTCGAAGTGCCGGTTAGGCCGCGAACTCGATTAACGATTGGTATCCAGAGAAGGTTAACCAAGCCTTTTCATGCAAGGGTCGAACCAGACTTACGCAACGGAACTGCTTTTTGCCGGCATCGGAAATCGGGGTTGCCTTCCACCCCGCCAAATCATAAAAGCGATGGTGGATCACTGCAATCCTGGAACCGCCCTCCTCCGCAGCTTCCTGCTACAGGGTCAGATGAAAAAGGCGGCTCCTTTCGCTTCACGCGAAAAGGCTCCAGGTGATCGCGACGAATTTCGCAGGTGTGCGCCCGTGGCGGGGGAATCGCCTGCGTGAGGAAAACGGCCGGGTTTGTTCCCGTGCCGGCTCTGTATGAGCAAACAAGCTGGTCCGGTTCGTCCGGGCTTTGGTTCAAAAGGTTCTGCTGGTGACGATGGCTTCAAGCGCAATCATGGAAAGGTCCGCATCAAACCGCGCCAGTATGGCTGCGGGCGGCACCGCCATGGCGCTCAAGCGGCGGCCGGCGGACGTTAAGATATCCGGCACCCACACTCCAGACACGCAGCAGCAGGCATTGCCTCGCAAGCTGCGGCTGACGGCTGCCGGGGGGAAACGAAATAATGCCCAACAAAATGCTGATAGACGCCTCCCACCCGGAGGAAACACGCGTTGTCGTCGTTCGCGGTAACCGTATTGAAGAATTCGACTTTGAATCCCAGGACAAGAAGCAGCTTAAAGGAAACATCTACCTAGCCCGCGTAACGCGCGTAGAGCCCTCCCTTCAGGCAGCCTTTGTCGAATATGGCGGGAACCGTCACGGTTTTCTCGCCTTTAGTGAAATTCACCCCGACTACTACCAGATTCCGGTCGCCGATCGTCAGGCACTGCTGCGCGCGGAAGCGCAGGAGGCCGAGGACGAGGAGAATGAGGACGGCGATGGCGAAGATCGCCAGAGCCGCGATCGTGGACGGCGCGGCCGTCGGCGCGGCGGCAAGACACGCGACCGTGGTGAGCACAAGCGCGATGCAGCCGAATCCGGCGAGGCAAGCGAAGCTGCCGGGGCAAGCGAAGATAACGACAATGGCGCCGACGCTGTTGTCGAGGACATCTCCCACACCTCCGAGATCATCGAACATGCGGCCGATACGTCGGAACATGCCGATGCGTCCGGACATGAAGAAGCTGAGCAGGACGAAGGCGAAACCCGCGAAGGCGGTCCGACATCGATCGCAGCCTCCGTCGAAGCCGATGTGATTTCCGAATCCGTCCCGCAGGCCGAACAAAACAGCGAAGCTACGTCAGGCGACAGTGATCGCGGCATGCTGGAAGAAGTGCAGTCCTCGCATCCGGATGATCATGAGATCGAATCGGTCGGTGCCGAGGATGCGCTGGAAGAAGTGCGCAACCGGCGCAAGCCGGTGCGCCGCCAGTACAAGATCCAGGAAGTGATCAAGCGCCGGCAGATCCTGCTTGTGCAAGTCGTCAAGGAAGAGCGCGGCAACAAGGGCGCGGCGCTGACCACCTATCTTTCGCTTGCCGGCCGCTATTCGGTGCTGATGCCGAACACGGCGCGCGGCGGCGGCATTTCGCGCAAGATCACCAGCGCGGTCGACCGCAAGCGCCTCAAGGAGGTCGTTGCCGATCTCGAAGTGCCGCAGGGCATGGGCGTCATCCTGCGCACCGCCGGCGAGAGCCGCACCAAGGCGGAGATCAAGCGCGATTACGAATATCTGATGCGGCTTTGGGAAAATGTCCGCAGCCTCACCTTGCAGTCAACGGCGCCTGCCCTGGTCTATGAGGAAGGCAGTCTGATCAAGCGTTCGGTGCGCGACCTCTACAACAAGGATATCGACGAGATTCTTGTCTCCGGCGAGGAAGGCTATCGCGAGGCCAAGGACTTCATGCGCATGCTGATGCCGAGCCACGCCAAGGTGGTTCAGCCTTTCCGCGACACGACGCCGATCTTCGTGCGCAACGGCATCGAGGCGCAACTCGACCGCATGCTGCAGCCGCAGGTGACGCTGAAGAGCGGCGGCTACATCATCATCAACCAGACCGAGGCGCTGGTTGCCATCGACGTCAATTCGGGCCGCTCCACCAAGGAGCACTCGATCGAGGACACCGCGCTCCACACCAATCTGGAGGCCGCCGAGGAAGTCGCACGCCAGCTCAGGCTGCGCGATCTCGCCGGCCTGATCGTCATCGACTTCATCGACATGGAGGAGAACCGCAACAACCGCTCCGTCGAGAAGCGGCTGAAGGATCACCTCAAGAACGATCGCGCGCGCATCCAGGTCGGCCGTATCTCGCATTTCGGTCTGATGGAGATGTCACGCCAGCGCATCCGCGCCAGCGTGCTGGAATCGACCATGAAGCCCTGCCCGCATTGCGGCGGCACCGGCCATGTGAGGTCCGATTCGTCGGTAGCGCTGATGGTGGTGCGGGCAATCGAGGAGTTCCTGCTCAAGGATTCGCGCAGCCACATCACCGTGCGGACACCGGCGGCGACCGCGCTCTACGTGCTCAACCACAAGCGCGGCACGCTTGTGGAACTCGAAAGCCGCTTTGGGCTGACGATCACCATCGAGGCCGACGACTCCGTCGGCGCGCAGCACTATGCGATCTTCCGCGGCGCGCTGGCCGAGAAGCCGGAAGGCTTTGTCGAGGCGCGCAGCTTCCCGGCCTATGTCGAGCCGGAAGAGCCCGAGGACGAGATTGTCGTCGTCGAGGAAGACGATGAGGCGCCGGTGCAGGCCGAACAGCCACGCCCGCAGCCGCAGCAACAACCCCGACCCGCTGCCGGCGGTGAGGAAGGCGAAGGCCGTGACCGCAAGCGTCGCAAGCGCCGCAGACGTCGCGGCGGCAAGGATCGCGACCGCGAACATGGCGCGCCAACGGACGGCGCTGTCATTTCCGCCCCAGCCGGCGAGTTCCCAGAATCCGCCGCCAGCGATAGCGACGCGGAAGCGGACGACAATGCCACTCTCGGGGTTGCCGAAACGGCTGAAACTTCGGATGAAGGCCAAGGCAAGAAGCGGCGGCGCGGCAAGCGCGGCGGCAAGCGCAACCGCCGTGAAGACGGCGAAGGCGAGGCCGAGGCAAGCACTGGCGAAACTGCCGACGCGTCTGAAGGCGAAGTCTCGGTAACCGAGGCGATCGCCAGCGAACCTCTGGTCGCCGCACCGGTCGAAGAGCCGGCGGCGCTTGCTCCGGCCAATGACGACGCGCCCAGCACCGAGAAGCCGAAGAAGCCACGACGTGCCGCCAAGCCGAAGAAGGCCGCGGCAGAGGTCGTCGCCGAGGAGCCGGCTGTCGAAGCGGAAGCACCGGTCGAGACGCCGGCCACTGCGTCAGACGAGGCAATTGCCGTCGAGCAGGCGCCGAAGGCCCGCCCGTCGCGGCGCAAGCCGGCCGCCGTCAATGCGCCGGTCGTGCCGGTGGTGTCGTCGACCGTAGCCGAAGAAGCGGCCGCGAAAACCGAGGACAAGCCGAAGCGTGCAGGCTGGTGGCAGCGAAAAGGGTTTTTCTAAATCTTTCAGTCGCTTGAAGTGATTTTATGACAAATAAATCCCGCGCTGTTCGAAAGACGGCGCGGGATTTTTGGTAGCCAGGGGCGGCTTTCCCGCCCCTGGTTCCTCATTGGCCTATCTGTTCTTGCCCGGCAGGTCCGACGTGGTCGTCGTTGAGCAGTTATTACAGTCGGTCTCGCCCTGCTTCACCTGACCATGCGGTCCTGAAGTCGTGGTGGTCGTTGTCGTCGTGCCACTGTTGTCCGGGTTGGCGCTGTCATTTGTTTTTCCGCCATTTCCCTGTCCGGATGTGGTTGACGTATCGCTGTCAAATCCATTCTTCACGGCAGACGCGGGAGCGGACGCTGCGAGCGCGAGTGCCAAAGCCGCCGCGAAAGTAAGGAGCGCTTTCATCTCTTCCTCCACTGAGAAGCCTAAAGGCGACGCATCTTTTTTGAGAGGCCGCATTTTTTTCTGAGGCAGAGGCACGTGAGAGGCAGAGGCACGGCCTGATGCCGCAAAGAACTATATGAGACCCTTCCAGCGAAGGGGGCCATTCTCCGTTCGATAGTATTATGGTCAATGGCCCGGAACTGATCGAACGATATATGTCGTTCGGGTTAGACGGTGCCGCGGCAGGCGCTGTGGGCACTCGCCGGCAAATCCAAGATTCCGAACTGACCCACTACCGAATTTTTCACATCTGGCGTTCCGATCCGCCGCGAGATGCTAAAGCGCTTCTTTGATTCTACGCATGTCGTTGTCCCAAAACTGCTGCGCACTTTTGGGCGACACGCATCAAGGCGCGAAGATCGACCAGTTCATCATCCTGGCCAACTTTTCCAGCGCGATCGATCCCAGCTTGGAATTGCCGTTGGCGTTGAGACCGGGCGACCAGACGGCAAGCGACGCCACGCCAGGCACGATGCCCAATATGCCGCCGCCGACGCCGCTCTTGCCGGGAATGCCGACGCGGAAGGCGAAGTCACCGGAGCCGTCATAGTGGCCACAGGTTAGCATCATGGCGCCGATGCGTCGCGCCCGCTCGGCCGACACCACGGAATGCCCGGTCGCCGGATTCTTGCCGCCATTGGCCAGGAAGCGGCCGGCCAGCGCCAGTTGCCGGCAGCTCATGGCGATGGCGCAATGATGGAAATAGACGCCCAGCGCCAGCTCCGGCGCATGGTGGAGATTGCCGAAGGATTTCATGTAGTTGGCGAGCGCGAAGTTACGATAGCCGGTGGCGCGTTCGGACGCGGCGACCTCGCGGTCGATGATGATCGTTTCGTCATCGGCGAGGAACTGGACGAAGCGCAGGATTTCGCCGATCGCTTCGCGCGGCTCGTGGCCGGCGAGCAGGATGTCGGAAATGACGATGGCGCCGGCATTGATGAACGGATTGCGCGGAATGCCGTTCTCGTGCTCGAGTTGGACGATCGAGTTGAATGGATTGCCCGAAGGCTCGCGCCCGACCCGCTGCCACAGCGCGTCGCCGACATTGCCGAGCGCCAATGTCAGGGTGAACACTTTCGAGATGCTCTGGATCGAAAAGGCCTGTTCGGCATCGCCCGCCATCAGCATGCGGCCGTCATTGGTGACAGCCGCGATGCCGAACTTCTTCGGATCGACCTTGCCCAGTTGCGGAATATAGGACGCGACGTCGCCACGATCGGTGCGTTCCGCCATTTCAGCGGCGACTTCGGCCAATGCCTGATCAAGTTTCGTAGCCTGTCCGAGCTCCGGCATGGCGCTACCTCAACCAGCGTTCAATGCGCGCCATCGCTTCGACCATGTCGTCGTGGCTGCCGGCATAGGAAAAGCGCATGGTTCGATGTCCCGCCTGGGTATCGAAGTCGCGGCCGGGGGTTGCCGCGACATGCGCCTCAGCCAGCATCTTTCGCGCGAAGGCCATGCTGTCATTGGTATGCCGGGTGACATCGCAAAAGGCATAGAAGGCGCCGTCCATGGGTGCCGCCAGCGGAAAGCCGAGCTCCGGCAGGCGTTTCATCAACAGCTCGCGATTCCAGGCGTAGCGGGCTTTCACCGCTTCCAGCTCCTCGATCGCCTTGAACGCTTCGATCGCTGCTATCTGCGAAAGTTCCGGCGGCGAGATGTAGAGGCTCTGGGCGACACGCTCGACCGGTCGCACCAGATCTTCGGGCAGCACCATCCAACCGATGCGCCAGCCGGTCATGCAGTAGTATTTGGAGAAGGAATTGATCACCGTCACGCTATCCCCATAGGCGAGCGCCGTGGTGTCGGGGGCGGCGTAGGCCAGCCGGTGGTAGATCTCGTCCGAGATGACGGCGATACCGAGTTCTTGTGCCGTCCTCACCAGAGCCGCCAGGTCATCGGCCGGTATGACCGCGCCGGTCGGATTGGCCGGACTGGCGAACAGAACGCCTTTCAGCGGTTTCTCGCGATGCGCCGTTTCCAGGTGGCCGGCATGCAGGTAAGCGGCGTCGCCGAGTTCGATCTCGACCACCTCGATGCCGAGTGCTGCCATGATGTTGCGATAGGCAGGATAGCCGGGAGCCGCGATGGCGACGCGATCGCCCGGATCGAACATCGCCAGGAAAGCGAGGTTGAAGGCGGCCGACGATCCCGTGGTCACGGCGATCCGGCCGGGCTCGATATCGAGCCCGTAGTGATCGGCATAGTGTTCGGCAATCGCCTTGCGCAAACCTGCCAGTCCCAGCGCGTCGGTGTAGCCGATGCGTCCGTCCTGCAAGGCCTTGGCCGCGGCCGCGCGAACCAGAACCGGTGCGGGATCGGAAGGCTGGCCGACGGCCATCGAAACAACCGGCACGCCTGCTGCCTTCAGCCGGTTTGCCTCGGCCAGAATGTCCATGGCATGGAAGGGCTCGACATTGCCACGGCGTGAGAGCGAAACGACCATTTTATCCCTGTTCCCGACCAAGCGCGCCAAGCCCCTGACGCATACGCCGCACAAATGCCCGATTGATGTGAGGATCACAAGTTGAGGAAGTTTCCGGCGCCGACTTTTCATCTTTCGCCCGCTCATCTACCAGTGGAGCCATCATGTTGAGCCGACCCAGATCGACGATTGCCCGGACAGCGCGCGTCTTCGCGACGCTTTCGCTTGGCGTTGCGGTCGCAGCGGCAAGTTCGGTCAGTGCCTTCGCCCAGAACGTGCCGGTCGTACGCGACGCCGAGATCGAAGCGCTGGTGCGCGACTACGCGCGGCCGATCTTCAGGGCGGCGGGTCTGGCAAATGACGGCATCGACATCGTGCTGGTCAACGACCAGAGCTTCAACGCCTTCGTCACCGGGCGCCGGCTGTTCATCAACACCGGTGCGCTGATGACGGCCGAGACGCCCAACGAGATCATCGGCGTCATTGCCCACGAAGCCGGCCATATCGCCGGCGGTCACCAGCAGAAACTGCGCGACCAGCTCGAACGCGCCAAGACAATGGCCATCATCGCGACGTTGCTTGGCGCCGGCGCCATGGTCGCCGGTGCTACCACCAACAGCCGCGGCCTTGCCGGCGCCGGCGTGGGCGTGGCGGCCGGCGGCGGCGAGATGGCACAGCGCAGCATCCTCGCCTATCAGCGCACCGAGGAGATGACGGCCGATCGCTCGGCGATCACTTATCTCAACGCCACCGGCCAGTCCGGCATGGGCATGCTGAAGACCTTCCGCCGCTTCCAGACGGCGCTGTCGCTTTCGGGTGCGCAGGTCGATCCCTACCGGATCAGCCATCCGATGCCGCAGGACCGCATCTCCAATCTGGACGTGCTGGTGAAACAGAGCCCCAATGTCGATAGGCTGGACCCTCCCGCCCTGCAGCAGCGTCATGACATGATGCGGGTGAAGATCGCCGTCTACATGGATGGCCAGGCGGCTGCGTCGCGGCTGATGCGAAAGATGCAGGGAACACTGGCCGCACAGTATGGCGACGCTCAGTCGACCTACCTGTTCGGCAACATTGCTGCCGCCCTCGCCAAGACCAATGCATTGATCAAGGCGCAGCCGAAGAACGCCTATTTCCAGGAGCTGCGCGGCGATATCCTGATGAAGGCGAACAAGCCCAAGGATGCGGCCGGGGCCTACGCGAAGGCGGTCAGCCTCGATCCGGCGCGGTCCGGATTGCTGCCTGTCTCCCTTGGCCAGGCGCTGATGGCCGTCGGCACGCCCGACTCGCTGAAAAAAGCCGTGGTGCAGATCAACAATGGCCTCGAGCGCGACAAGGAAAATTCGGCCGGCTATCGTTATCTGGCGCAAGCCTATGGCGAGCTGGGTGATATTCCGGGCGCCGAACTCGCCACCGCCGAAGGTCACTTCTATTCCGGCAACTACAAGGATGCGAAGATTTTCGCCATGCGGGCGCAGCAAGAGATGAAGCGCGGCGAGCCGCGCTGGCTTCGCGCCCAGGATATCATAAACTACAAGCCATCAACCAAGATCAAGTGAACCTTCCGGCCACGAGCTGCGACACAGCCAGGCCGGGAAACAGGTAGAAGGAACGGAACGATGAAAAAGGCACTGCTGTTGGGCACCACGGGGGTTGCGGTCGCGTTGGCCATGCTGGCTTTCGGATTCGTGGCCGGAAGCCCGCAGATTGCCAAGGCCGGTACGACGCAGCCCGTCGAGACGGTAGCGGCCGACACCAAGATCGACCGCAGCGAGGTGGAAGGCATCATCCGCGACTATCTGCTCAAGAACCCGGAAGTCCTTCTGGAGGTCCAGGACGCACTCGAGGCCAAGCAGAAGGAAGAGCAGCGCATCGCTCATCTCGGCGTGATCAAGAACGCCAAGGACCAGATATTCAACTCCGCTTTCGATGGCGTCGTCGGCAATCCGAACGGCAAGGTCACCATCGTCGAGTTCTACGATTACAATTGCGGCTTCTGCAGACGCGCCATCGAAGACATGAGGGCGCTGACCAAGTCCGATCCGGACCTGCGCTTCGTGCTCAAGGAATTCCCGATCCTCGGACCGGATTCGCAGAAGGCGAGCGTCGTCTCGATGGCCTTTCACCTGATGCACCCGGAAAAATACGGCGAGTTCCACAATGCGCTGCTCGGCGGCCAGGGACGTGCCACCGAGGCGGCGGCCATCAAGGTCGCGCTGTCGCTCGGTGCCGACGAAGCAACGCTGCGCGAGAAAATGAAGGACCCGAGAATCACCGAGGCCTTCTCCAAGACCTACGATCTTGCCAGCAAACTGGCGATCACCGGAACGCCGTCCTATGTCGTCGGCAACGAGGTGGTATTCGGGGCGCTTGGGCAGGAAGTGCTGGCCGAAAAGATCGAGGCGGCGAAAGCCGCCCTCTGATCTTGCTACCAACCTATTTCTCACGGGCACATTTCCGCCTGTTGTGGACAGTGAAAGAACGCACTTGCGCTCTTTCCGCGGGCGGGTATGCCCATTATAGAGGGCCCAGCGCGTCGACTTGATGTCAGCGCCGGAAAAGGTCGGCTTTTTTGAAAACGGTTTTCGTCTTGAACGGTCCCAATCTCAACGCGCTCGGCAAGCGCGAGCCTGGCATCTATGGCGGCAAGACGCTTGCCGCCATCGCCGAAGACTGCAAACAGGCCGGCACGGCACTTGGACTCGAAATCGATTTCCGCCAGTCGAATCACGAGGGCGACCTTGTCGACTGGATTCAGGAAGCCGGCGACAAGGCTGTCGGAATCGTCATCAATCCTGGCGCTTACAGCCATACCTCGATCGCCATCCACGACGCCATCCGCGCTATCGCGCCGTTGCCGGTGGCAGAAGTCCATCTTTCCAACATCCATGCGCGGGAACCATTCCGCCACGTCTCCATGGTCGCGCCGGTTGCCGTCGGCATGATCTGTGGCTTTGGGCCGCTCGGCTATACGCTGGCGCTGCAGGCGCTGGCCGCACGCCTATGACCGGCCAACAAACAGAAGGCTCGAAAATGTCGATAAAGAAGAACGGTGTTGACCAGCAGCTGATCCGCGATCTGGCGGGCATACTGAACGACACCAATCTCACGGAGATCGAGGTCGAGCTGGGCGACCTGAAGGTGCGCGTCTCACGCCAGGCGCCCGCCGTTCACGCGATCGCAGCACCGCAGCCGGCCTATGCGCCGGCAACAGCTCAGCCAGCCGCTATGGCCGCCGCCCCGGCGGTGGCCGACGTGTCGAAGAACGCGGTCACCTCGCCCATGGTCGGCACTGCCTATCTGGCACCGTCGCCCGACGCCAAGGCGTTCATCGAAGTCGGCCAGAAAGTCAAGGAAGGCCAGACGCTGCTGATCATCGAGGCGATGAAGACGATGAACCAGATCCCCTCGCCGCGCGCCGGCACGGTGACGGCGATCCTTTTCGAGGATGCGACGCCGGTCGAATACGGTATGCCGCTCGTCGTGATCGAGTAGAGCGGACCTGATGTTCCAGAAGATCCTCATCGCCAATCGCGGCGAAATCGCCCTTCGGGTCCTGCGTGCCTGCAAGGAACTCGGCATTCAGACGGTGGTAGTTCATTCGACTGCCGATGCCGACGCCATGCATGTGCGGCTCGCCGACGAGAGCGTCTGCATTGGCCCACCGCCATCGCGCGACAGCTATCTCAACATCCATCAGATCGTCGCGGCTTGCGAGATCACCGGCGCCGACGCAGTGCATCCGGGCTACGGCTTCCTGTCCGAGAATGCCAAATTCGCGGACATCCTGGCTGCGCACAACATCACATTCATCGGCCCTACCGGCGACCACATTCGCATCATGGGCGACAAGATCGAGGCCAAGCGAACTGCAAAACGCCTCGGCATTCCGGTGGTGCCCGGTTCGGACGGCGCGGTCACCGATCAAAAGGAAGCCAGGCGCATTGCTGCCGAGATCGGCTACCCCGTGATCATCAAGGCATCCGCAGGCGGTGGCGGGCGCGGAATGAAGGTCGCCCTTACCGAGGCTGAACTTGAGATCGCCTTGCAGACAGCGAGCAGCGAAGCTGGAGCGGCCTTCGGCGACGATGCCGTCTACATCGAAAAGTACCTGGAAAAACCACGCCATATCGAGGTGCAGGTGTTTGGTGACGGCTTTGGCCGCGGCGTGCATTTCGGCGAGCGCGACTGCTCGCTGCAGCGTCGCCACCAGAAGGTCTGGGAGGAGGCTCCTTCACCGGCCCTCAACGCCGAAGAACGGGCTCGAATTGGCGGTATCTGTGCCAAAGCCATCGCCGATCTCGGCTATTCCGGCGCCGGCACGATCGAATTCCTCTATGAGGATGGCGAGTTCTATTTCATCGAGATGAACACGCGCCTGCAGGTCGAACATCCGGTGACGGAAGCGATCACCGGTATCGACCTCGTGCACGAACAGATCCGCGTTGCGTCCGGCGGCGGCCTCTCGGTGAGGCAGGAGGACATCAAGTTCAACGGCCATGCCATCGAATGCCGCATCAATGCCGAGGACCCGCGTACCTTCACGCCGTCTCCCGGCACGATCACGCACTTCCACACACCGGGCGGCCTGGGCATACGCGTCGATTCCGGCGTCTATTCGGGCTATAAGATCCCGCCCTATTACGATAGCCTGATCGGCAAGCTGATCGTGCATGGGCGCAACCGCGTCGAGTGCATGATGCGCCTGCGCCGCGCGTTGGACGAATTCGTCGTCGACGGTATCAAGACGACGTTGCCGCTGTTTCGCGATCTCGTCGGCAATGCCGACATCGCCAATGGCGAGTATGATATCCATTGGCTGGAAAAATATCTGGCCGAGGAAGAGTAACGCGGAGACGCGATGACCCGTCCCTACGCGCCCGGCTATCGCATTCCCACCGACCTTCTGCTCAAGGCCTATGCGTCGGGCGTGTTCCCGATGGCCGAAAGTGCCGGCGACCCGGAAGTGTTCTGGGTACGGCCGGAGACGCGTGGCATCATACCGCTCGACCATTTCCACACACCGAAAAGCCTTAGGAAAGCGATCAAGAAGAGCCCTTTCGACATCCGTTTCGATTTCGACTTCGAAGCGACGATCGACGGTTGCGCCGAGAAGCGCGCCGAGCGCCGGTCGACCTGGATCAATGCGCCGATCCGCGAAGCCTATGTCGAACTGCATCGGATAGGGCATTGTCATTCGGTCGAGGCGTGGCGCGACGACCGGCTGGTCGGTGGCCTCTATGGTGTGTCGCTCGGCCGGGTGTTCTTTGGCGAGAGCATGTTCGCCAGGGAGACCGACGCTTCCAAGATCTGCCTTTATTTTCTCGTCGAGCGCCTGAAGGCGCGGGGCTTCGCGCTACTTGATACGCAGTTCACCACCGAGCACCTCAAGCGCTTCGGCGCGGTCGACGTGCCGCGCGGCAAATACGAGAAGATGCTGGCCGATGCGCTCAAGGGCGAGGCCGTATTCTACCCCTGACGATTAGCCCCGACTTCTATCGGCGTCTGCGCATGGAACATCATCTTCCAGCCATTGGCGCGATGGACGTAGCCAGTGCTGACCAGCGCCGCGTAAGGCTCGCCGTTCTCACGTGTCGCATGCGCCTCGTAAGTCAGCATGACGATGTCGCTGCCCGGCTCGATAATTCCCTTGAGGTCGATGTTCAGATCGCGCCAGCGATTGGGTTTGGTTGCGGTCTTGGCGAGATCGGCATTATCCATCGCCTTTGCCATCTGCGGAAATGCTACAAGGCATTCGGTGTCGGCATTGGCGGCATAATAGGCCGCGTCGCCTGTCCAGAACCCCTTTTCGAGTTCAAGCAATTCTGCCTTGCTGGCCGTGATGCGCTTGCTGGCTGACATCGGAAGATCCTCCTTACGCATAGATGCGCAGTCTTCCGTGGCCCAACGCTTGGTGATCGGGACGGTTCCGGAGGATCAGTTGGCGTCGGTCGAATCGGGATCCGAAGTGTCCGGCTCAGTCACATCCGGTTCTGTCACATCCGGCGCTGTCAGGTCCTGCTCTGTCGCGTCCGGGGTTGCCGCAGGTTTCGGCTTGGCTGCGGCGGGCTTCGAAGCGTCGGCTTTGGTGGCGTCAGCCTTGGCGCCGTCCGGCGCCGGGACATCCGACTTCTGTTTGCATTCCTTCAGCCAGACGTCGTAGACGGCATGCTCGACGGCGTTGAGGCCGGGGCTTTCGGCAAACATCCAACCGGTGAAGATGCGGCGGATCTTGCGGTCGAGCGTGATCTCGTCGACCTCGACGAAGGAATCTGTCCTCGGCTCTTCGTTCTGCGGCCGCGAATAGCAAACGCGTGGCGTCACCTGCAAGGCACCGAATTGCACTGTCTCATCGATATAGACATCGAAGGTGATGATGCGGCCGGTGATCTTGTCGATGCCGGCGAACTCGGCGACGGGATTGGTGACCCGCTCCGATGCCGCGGGCGGTGCCGGCGCCGGTGCAGCGGGTTCAGGCGAGGCGGCAAACGCCACCGTGCCAACGCCAAGACCGGCGGCTAGTATCATACCGCCCATCGATGTCAGGTTGAAAAAGCTCATGCAATGGTACCGGTGGTTCGCGCCCGGGCGACACTATCGATCGCCAAGGCTAGTCGCCGTTTTCTGATCAGCAACCAGCTAAACACCAATTGTGGCGATAAAGGACCGTCCTGCACCCTATAGCTACGATCCAGGTGTCCAGGCGTCGTAGTCGCCAGTAACCTGCGGGCGATGCTGATTGGTCAGCACCGAGCCCTTCGGGCGATAGGCAGCCGGGCTGCCGGTCAGGTTGGGCTGATGAGGCTTCTGCCAGTCGCGCGGCTTGTAGTCTTCGCTTGCCGGCGCGACATCGACGCGGTGATGGATCCAGCCGTGCCAGCCGGGCGGTATGGCTGAGGCCTCCGAATAGTTGCGGTAGATGACCCAGCGGCGCGTGCGGCCTTCCGAATCGATACCGCCTTCGTAATAGACATTGCCTGCTTCATCCTGGCCGACCTTCTTGCCATGCCGCCAGGTGTGCAGGCGCGTTCCCAGCGTCTGGCTGTTCCACCAGGTGAAAAACTGCGTCAGGAAAGTCTTCATCTTTAGAACCCTCGCGCCGGCAGGCCGTTTCCTGCTTATGGCGTCAGCCCTTGGCGAAGGCAAGGCTTTTGCCACGGGGAACGCCCAATTGGCTTGCCAAACGCGACACAAGCCGGTGATCTCCTCCGTCGCGGGATGCGCGCTTGCCAAGCCGTTGCGGTCTTTCTAAAGCTCTGCGCGCGCCTTGCGGGTATCCAAGCCGGCAGCAGGCCAAAGGAGGTGAAGATTGGCCACGGAATTGCCGACCACCGACATCCGCATCAGCACCGAGCTGATTCGCCGCCGCAAGAGTGGCACGCCGATCGTCTGCCTGACCGCCTACACCTACCCCATCGCCCGTCTGCTCGACGACCATGTCGATCTGCTTCTGGTTGGCGACAGCGTCGCCATGGTGCTGTACGGGCACAAGACGACGCTGGGAGCCTCGCTCGAGATGATGATCGCGCATGGGCAAGCGGTCATGCGCGGTTCGGTCAAGGCCTGCGTCGTCGTCGACCTGCCGGCTGGCAGCTATGAGGATTCTACGGTGCAAGCCGTCGCTTCGGCGCGACGCGTTATTGACGAGACCGGCTGCCAAGCGGTGAAACTCGAAGGTGGCGTCGACATGTTCGGGCAGATCGCGGCCATCGTCGCCGCCGGCATTCCGGTCATGGGACATATCGGCCTGCAGCCACAATCCGTCGAAAAGGACGGCGGCTACAAGATCAAGGGCCGCACCGAGGAGGCTGTTGCGGCTTTGCTTCGCGATGCGCTTGCCGTCGAAAGCGCCGGCGCCTTCTCTGTCGTCATCGAAGGCACGGTCGAGACGGTCGCCGCCGATATCACCGGCCGCATCGCCATTCCCACCATCGGCATTGGCGCCAGCGGCGACTGCGACGGCCAGATCCTGGTCATCGACGACATGGTCGGGCTCACCGTCGACCGGGTGCCGAAATTCGTCAAGGAATACGCCGATCTGCGCAGCGTGATCTCGCATGCGGCTGAAGTCTATGCGGCGGAGGTGCGAAGCCGGGCATTCCCCGGCCCCGGACATGTCTTTTCGGCGACAAACAGCAGGGACGACACATGAGC
This sequence comes from Mesorhizobium sp. M1050, assembly GCF_040318715.1. Taxonomy (NCBI): domain Bacteria; kingdom Pseudomonadati; phylum Pseudomonadota; class Alphaproteobacteria; order Hyphomicrobiales; family Phyllobacteriaceae; genus Mesorhizobium; species Mesorhizobium sp. M1050. Next base: position 46,707 of record NZ_JAMYMV010000002.1, read on the forward strand.
CGGCCACTCGTTGTCGACAGCGTCGCCGCACTTCGCGCGCAAATCCGCGACTGGCGGCACGACGGTCTTCGCGTCGCCATGGTGCCGACCATGGGCGCACTGCATGACGGGCACATCTCGCTGGTGAGAATCGCGCTTGAGAGAGCCGAGCGCTGCGTCGTGTCGATCTTCGTCAACCCGACACAGTTCGCGCCGACCGAAGACCTCGACAAGTACCCGCGCCAGCTCGCCCGCGACGTCGACCGGCTCGGAATGGCGAGAGCCGACCTTGCCTTCACGCCGACGGTTGGCGAGATGTATCCCTCCGGCTTCGCCACGAGAATCTCGGTCGGCGGCCCCTCGGCCGGGCTCGAAGCGGACTTTCGGCCGACCTTTTTCGACGGCGTCGCCACCGTGGTGGCAAAGCTCTTGCTGCAGGCAACGCCCGACTGTGCGATCTTCGGCGAGAAGGACTACCAGCAGCTTTGCGTCGTCAGGCAGCTCTGCCGCGACCTCGACTTGCCCGTCGAAATCATCGGCGCACCGACGATCCGCGACGCGCATGGTCTCGCCATGTCGTCACGCAATGCCTATCTCGACGAGACCGAACTGAGGATCGCCCGCCAGTTCAACGTGATATTGCGCGACACTGCAGCGGCCTTGGCGGCAGGCGCCGGCCAGAGCCACGCAACCGAAGAGGCCAGCCGTGCCCTGATCGCGGCCGGTTTCCAGAAGGTCGACTATGTCGAGGCACGCGAAAGCCTGACGCTCGCGCCATGGCATCGAAACGGCGAAGGGCGCCTGCTCGCGGCCGCCTGGCTCGGCAAGACCAGGCTGATCGACAATGTGGAGATCCCCTCTACATAGCTCGATACGAAGTCTTGCTGCTTCGGCGCAGCGGTTTTCTGCCCGCGCCTACCGCTCTCCTAATCGTCTGCTGCCTCTGGCGAACAATTGCCCTACGAGGATTCCGACAATACCAGCACAGGCTTTCACGACTGCGTCGGCAAGCTCCGCGTGGCGACCGGGGTCGACGATCTGAAGCAGTTCCAACATGCCGGCGGTCACAATCACGAAGATCACCACGTGATAAAGTCGGTTGGGGAAGCCGAGCCCCAGGGCGAAGCCCAACAGTGCGTAAGCCAAGGCGCGCTCGACATTTGCCTCAGCGAAGTGCGGCCGCATCTGGATCGGCGACAAAGTTGCGAAAACGATGATGGCGAGCAGCGTCAGCGCGGCAATGCGGGACAGTTTGGTCATGTCACTGCATATCCGTCGTAAGCCGGCACAGCAAACGCCGGGATGACGCAGGGCCGGATCGTTGCCGCCATGCTCGAACTACTCTTCGCTTGGCATATGCAGATACATCGACTGGATGCCGACCCGGCCCGGTCCGGTGAAGCGGTTGACGACAAAGTTCATATTGGCACCGAAGAAGCCACTCGACAGGCGATCGATCTTGGTTTCCATCGTGACCGAAACATCCTTGAACAGCCAGCCACCAGGCTCGATGTCGATGGTCTCGCCGGCGGCGAGCGTCTTTTCGAAGACATTGCCATAGCCGTGCAGCCAGACGATGCCGTCCCCGGAATCACCGCGAAACCGGTCGATGAAAAAGCCGCTCTGTCCGAACAGCATCGTCGCCAGGCCACGCACACGCTCGAAAGAGTAGTCGACATTGCCGGTCGCGGCGAGAAACTGGTGCTCGCGCACCTGTATCTCGTCGCCACGCTGGAGATGGATCGGCACGATGTGGCCCGGACCATCGCGACTGAAGGCAATGATGCCCGCCCCCGAAGCCTCGGTGACGAATATCTGCATTCCGGCCATCATGCGCTTCAACGCGCCCTTCAGCGACTTCAGGCCGATGGTGATGGTGGAATTCTTCCACAAAAGGATGTGGTGCTCGAAATAAACTGGCATCCGCGTCACATCGACCGAGAGCACCGGCACCAGTTCGCCGGCTATATGGTAGGTGACGCCACCAAAGGTCTCGTCCGACACCTGTGTCGGCATCAGTTCCGGCAAGCTCGGCATAAATTTCCCCCTCGCCGTCGCGCCGTTGGATGCGGACGCTGGCTCAAGCAGCGTTGATACGCCTGCGGGGGCAGGTCAAATCAAAAACGCGAGACAATTGGCGACCGGACACGCCGATCTAGCCGAGCGGCTTCTCAAAACTCAGCATCGTCGGCCTTGAGTTGTCGCGGGATTCCGCCGCGGCGCCGACGGGCAGGAACCCTTTCGATCGGTAAAAGGCGATGGCGCCGCTATTGGCCTCCTCGACCTCGACGCGCAGCACTTGCGCTTCCGGGAAACTGTCCTCGATCTCGTCGAGCAGCGATTGCCCGATGCCGCGCCTTTGGCAGTCCGGATGGACGTAAAGCTGGTTCAACAGGATGACCTTCGCATCCGCGGTGGCGGCGGCGAAAGCCATGCCGCCGATGCGCTTGCCGTCATCGGCCACCAGGAACTCCGAATTCGGCCGTGTCAGCCGCGAACGAAGCGAGGCAATCGAGTGCCATTCATCGGTGATCTCGGTCACTTTGGCAGCGCCATAAAGGGCGTCATAGGTCGCATGCCAAGTCTCGACCAGCAGCGTCCGCACAGCGGCAAGGTCGCGTTCCCCGGCGGTGCGGACGAACACAGCCCTACTCGATGCCCAGCTTGACCTTGACGAGATCGTTGACCGCTTGTGGATTAGCCTTGCCGCCGGTCGCCTTCATCACCTGGCCAACGAACCAGCCCGCCATGCTCGGCTTGGCGCGCGCCTGTTCGACCTTGTCGGGGTTGGCAGCGATGACCTCGTCGACCGCCTTCTCGATGGCGCCGGTGTCGGTGACCTGCTTCATGCCACGGCTTTCGACCAGCTGGCGCGGATCGCCGCCCTCGGTCCAGACGATCTCGAACAGGTCCTTGGCGATTTTGCCGGAGATGGTCCCATCCTTGATGAGATCGATGACCGCGCCCAGCTGATCAGGCGAAATCGGAGCGTTTTCAATGCCTTTTCCGGCCTTGTTCAATTGTCCGAGCAGATCGTTGATGACCCAGTTGGCGGCGAGCTTGCCGTCGCGGCCGGCGGCGACCTTCTCGAAATAGTCGGCGATCGGCTTTTCCGAAACCAGGATGGAGGCGTCATAGGTCGAAAGACCGAGCGACGAGATCAGCCGCGCCTTCTTGTCGTCCGGCAGCTCCGGCAACTCCCTGGCCAGCGCATCGACATAGGCCTGGTCGAATTCCAATGGCAGAAGATCCGGATCGGGGAAATAGCGGTAATCGTGCGCCTCTTCCTTCGAGCGCATCGAGCGCGTCTCGCCCTTGACGGCATCGAACAGCCGCGTTTCCTGGTCGATCTTGCCGCCGTCCTCGAGGATGGCAATCTGCCGGCGTGCCTCGTAGTCGATGGCCTGGCCGATGAAGCGGATCGAATTGACGTTCTTGACCTCGCAGCGCGTGCCGAACTCACCGCCCGGCTTGCGTACCGAGACGTTGACGTCGGCGCGCATCGAACCTTCGTCCATGTTGCCGTCGCAGGTGCCGAGATAGCGCACGATGGTGCGCAGCTTGGTGACATAGGCCTTGGCTTCGTCGGCCGAGCGCATATCCGGTTTCGAGACGATCTCCATCAGTGCCACGCCCGACCGGTTGAGGTCGACATAGGACATGGTCGGATGCTGGTCGTGCATCGACTTGCCCGCATCCTGCTCCAGATGCAGCCGCTCGATGCCGACCTCGATGTCCTCGAATTCGCCCTGGCGGTCGGGACCGACCGAGACGATCACCGTGCCCTCGCCGACGATCGGCTGCTTGAACTGCGAGATTTGGTAACCCTGCGGCAGGTCGGGATAAAAGTAGTTTTTCCGGTCGAAGACCGACTTGTGGTTGATCTGCGCCTTCAGCCCAAGGCCAGTGCGGATCGCCTGCTTGACGCATTCCTCGTTGATGACGGGCAACATGCCCGGCATCGCCGCGTCGACCAGGCTGACATTGGCGTTGGGTGCCGCTCCAAAGGCGGTCGAGGCGCCGGAAAACAGCTTTGCTTCCGAGGTGACCTGCGCGTGGACCTCGAGACCGATGATGATCTCCCAGTCGCCGGTGGCACCGGAAACAAGGCGCTTGGCGTCGGGCGTGCGGGTGTCGATGAGGGACATTGTGGCCTGCGTATTGGAACTACGGATTATGCGTTTACGCATATTTTGGTGTGCAACTTCGCTAGTGCAAACCGTTCAACGAGACAAGCGCAAAGCCACGGACTGGCCTTTTCAGCCGCTTTCGCCTATAGGACGCCCATCCCAATGGAGAGTGGATGTCCACTTACGCTCAGTCCCGGTAAGGCCCTGACCTCCTAGCGAGGCAGGGCAGAAAACCTGAAACCCCGTGCCGTGAAGTTTCGCGGCGGCGGCATTTTCTGTTTTCCCGGAAACTCTCCCATGGATATTTCGCGCATTGAACAGCGCATCCTGCATCTGCTCGCGCAGGGCGGACGCATTGAAATCGAAAAGAACGAGAAAAAGCGGATCGCCTCCGTCAAATGCCTGACCCGTGACGGCTGGCATTATCCGGGCGTCGATCTCGACATGTTTCGAAAGCTGAAGCGGAAGAAGGCCGTTTCCTCGTCGGGCGGTGGACCCTACCGCATCACCCGGCGTGGGCTGGAACTCGTCCGTTCCGAACTCGACAACAGGTAGACACGGCTCCGCCGGTCGGTGCTCCGGCCGGCGGTTCCCTCCACCGCTCAGGCGGTGGCGATATAGGCCCTGATCTCTTCGGCCTCGCGCTCGACATCCTCGATGCGCCGCTTGACCACGTCGCCGATGGACACGATGCCATCGAGCATGCCGTCCTTTTCCACCGGCAGATGGCGGAAACGGCCTCGGGTCATGATTTCCATCACCTCGTTGACGGTGTGGTTTTCGTTGCAGATCTTCACCTTGGGCGTCATCGCCGAACGCACCGCTATATCGAGCGCGGCACCGCCTTCCTTGGCCAGAACCCTCACAATGTCGCGCTCGGAAAGAATGCCGACGATCTTGTGGTCACCATTGGTGATGACCAGCGCGCCGATCCTGTGTTCGGACAGGATGCGAATGGCTTCGCTCAGCTTTTCGTTCGGCCCGAGCGTCAACACGTCATGGCCTTTTTTCTCGAGAATTGCCTTCACCGTCATGGCTTCCTCCTCTGCTTTTTGCCCGCCGGTTCCAGCCTGACCGGCTTTCACATAAGAGTGAATATCGTGCGCCGTGATCGGTTGCATTTCAAGTGCGGTGGTCGGTGTTCTCCCATTCCGGTGCCGGCCACCGCCTGTCGAACCAGCGCAGGCCGAAGAAGCCGGCGACGAAGCCGCCAATATGGGCTTCCCACGCGATCTGGCCCTCTACTCCCGGGGCAAAACCGAGAAGACCGGTGGCAAGATTGATGATCATCCACACGGCGAGGAAGATCACGACGCCGCGCAAGCGCAATACCAATGCGATCGGCAGCACCGGGCCGGCGAAGGCAGCCTTGCCGGCCGAGCGATCGGTACGAAAACCGAAACGCGCCGCAGCTCCCATCATGCCTGATATGGCTCCCGAGGCACCGACCAGCGGCGCTTCTCCATAAGGATGCATCGCCCAGAAAAGCGCGACCGAAGCCAGCCCGGTTACGGCAAAGAACAGCGCGAACCAGAGCGTGCCCAAACGATTTGCCAATGGCGAGCCAAAGGCTGCAAGCCAGACCATGTTGATGGCAATATGGGCAAAGCCGCCATGCATGAAGGCATAGGTGAACGGCCGGGAAAACAGGAACCAGTCGAAGCCATATTGTCCGGTGTAGAGAACCGGGATGAAAGCCCCGTCGTACAGCAATAACATCTGCTGTGCTTCGTTCAGCACATATTGCTGCAGCAGATAGACGGCGACGCAAATGCCGATCACCGCCAGCACCACCGGGGGCAGGTTGAACACCGGCTCACGCCGCCGTGGCGGCTCGTCGTCCACCTGTTGTGTTTCCGAAGGGTCTGCCGGTTCGCTCATGCGCATCTGATCCAGGATTCCTGCGCGTCCTTTAGAGCAAGGATGCTCGCGTTGGAACAATTCTGTTTCCCGGACAGCGAACGCCCCGCACCAGGTCGCCTTCATTTGCTAAAAGACCGAAAGGAAGCGAAGCGGAAATGCTCCGGGATGCGAAAAACTCGCAACGAGCGTTCTCGGAAGCGATGATCCCCCTCCCTAGAATGCCGCCAATTCCAAAGGGGTCCCCACATGATCAAGCATCTTCTTTCCCTGGCCGTCGCTGGCATCGCCAGTCTCGTCACCGCCGCTTCGGCGCAGGGCATATCCGGCGCACCAGCTCCCTTCGACAAGGGCGGCGTCAAGATTGCCGTCGTCAGCTTCCTCGGCTCCGGCGACTGGCTCCAGGCATTCGAGGCCGGCGTGAAGCGACAGGCCGACGCGCTTGGCATCGAGGCCAACATCTCGCAGGCGCGCAACGACATCAACACCGAGCGACAGTTGATCCAGCAGGCGATCAATCTCGGCGTGCAAGGCATCATCATCAACAACGGCCAGCCCGAAGCAATCAAGGACGTCGCACAGGCGGCGCTTGACGCCGGCATTCCGGTGGTGGCCTACGACACCAATCTCGACAATCCAAAGATCCCGCAGGTCGAACAGTCCGACGCCGATATGGCGCGCCTCGTGCTCGACCAGGCGGTCAAGGACCAGGGCCAGAAATTCGATGGCGGCGTCCTCTATGTCGCCGGCTTCGCGCCGCTCGATCGCCGCTATGCGGTCTGGAAGGATTTCGGCAAAAAGTACCTAGGCATCAAGGAAGTCGCCACCTGGGGCGTGGTCAACGACACCGTCGCCGCTTCGGTCGCGGACCAGACCAAGGCTGTGCTCACCGCCAACCCGACGCTTTCGGTTGTCTTCGCTCCATGGGACGAATTCGCTCGTGGCGTGAAGCTCGCCATCGACGAGCTTGGCGTCGCCGATAAGGTGAAGATCTATGGCGTCGACATCTCGACCTCGGACATCCAGGCCATTCTCGAACCGAACAGCCCTTGGGTGGCGACGGCGGCAACCAATCCGGCCGTGGTCGGCGAGGCTTCGGTGCGTGCACTTGCCCAGTTGATCGCCGGACAGAATCCCGGCCATTCCGTGCTGATCCAGCCGACGCTCGTCACCAGGAAGGATCTCGTCGACAACAACATCAAGACGATCGAGGACCTGCAGGCGAAGTTCCCGGCCTTCAAGGACAGCGACGCGGCAAAAGCACCCTGGATACCTGCGTCCAATTGAAATCCGGCATCCTCCTTCAGACAATCAGCAATCCGAACAATCATCCCCGGCCTGACCGGGGATGATCACGCTGGAATGCCCGGCGGCGACCGCATCTGCGCCTCCACCCGCTCCGACAGGCAGGAGGCGCCGGCCCGACCTTACGAAAGACGATCATGAGTTCTGTCCCAACCCCCGACTATTTCAGCAACATGCGCCTGATCGGTCATTCCGATCAGGGTGGGCGGCCGGACGGATTGCAGGTGATGGTGCATCGGGGCTTCGCCTATGTCGCGCATCCCTGGTCTCAAGGCTTTTCCATCATCGATGTGCGCGATCCCAAGAATCCGGGCGGGACGGTGTTCGTGCCGGCGCCACCGAATACCTGGACGATCCATCTGCAGACGCATGAAGACCTGTTGCTGGTCGTCCATGCGCGCGACCTGTTCGCCGATGCTGCTTTCGCGTTCGATGAGAAGGTCTACTACACCAAGTCGATCGGCGAGACGATCGGCACCGCTTCCGGTTCGGGCTCGGCGCGGACCTGGTCGGCCGGAATGGCCATCTACGATATCTCGAAACCAACGCAGCCTCGCCAGATCGGCTTCTTCCCGGTCGATGGCATCGGTATTCATCGCATCTGGTATGTCGGTGGGCGCTACGCGTATGTGTCGGCGCTTCTCGACGGCTACAGCGACTACATTCTGCTCACGGTCGACCTTCAAGATCCAACACGGCCCGTCGAGGCCGGTCGCTGGTGGATTCCCGGCATGCATCTCGCCAGCGGCGAGACACCGGGCTGGCCCGACGGTCGACGCTACGCGTTGCATCATGCGGTCGTCGAAGGCGACACCGCCTATGCCTGCTGGCGCGACGGCGGGCTGACCGTCCTCGATGTCGCGGACCCTGCCCTGCCGAAGCTGATCACCCACAAGAACTGGTCGCCGCCCTATGGAGGCGGCACGCATTCGGCGTTACCGCTGGTCAAGCGCGGTCTGCTCGTCGTCGCCGACGAGGCCGTGCTCGACCATGAGGAGGATGGGCGCAAGCATACCTGGATCTTCGACATACGCGATCCGGCGAACCCGATTTCGATCTCGACGCTGCCGACCCCGGATGAAACCGACTACACTGCCAAGGGCGGACATTTCGGCCCGCACAATCTGCATGAGAACCGACCGGGCAGCTTCGTGTCCGACACGCTGATCTTTGCAACCTACCAGAATGCAGGGGTGCGCGTTTTCGACATCTCCGACCCCTATCGGCCGAAGGAGACAGGAGCGCTGGTACCGCCGGCTCCCAGCCGCATGGTCGACAAGCGTCCGAACCGGCCACGAGTGATCCAGTCGACCGACGTGTTCGTCGACGCCAATGGCATCATCTATTCGCTCGATTACAATGCCGGGCTGGCAATCATGGAATATGGCGGTTGACAGGCGCGACCGTGCCCGTTGGCTTGCCTGCCTTTCTCAGTTCTCACCCAATCCATAACCGGCTGAACCACTTGTCCCTCACCGCCGCCCCCATTGCCGTCGCTGTCGCCGGGATCGAGAAATCTTTTGGGCCGACGCGCGCGCTCGCCGGAGCCGATCTTGCCGTCGCGGCCGGGGAGGTGGTGGCGCTGATGGGCGCCAACGGCGCCGGCAAGTCGACGCTGGTGAAAATCCTTTCGGGCTCACATGTGCCCGACGCGGGAACGATCACGCTTGGCGGCAGGTTCGTCGCCTTCGCCTCGCCCAGCGCCGCCAAGGCTGCCGGCATCGCGACCGTCCATCAGGCGACGGACCAGGCCGGCGCCGCTGGATTGACGGTCGCCGAGAATCTTCTGCTCGATGAACTTTGCCAGCCCGGCGGGCGCTTCTTCGTCTCGGCCGCGTCGATCCGCAGGCGTGCGCGCGCCATCGCGGCGCTGATCGATCTCGACCTGCCGCTCGACCGCGACTTCGTCGATCTGCGGCCGGCGGAACGGCAATTGGTCGCCATCGCCCGCGCCGTAGCGGCCAAGGCCTCGGTCCTCATTCTCGACGAGCCTACATCCAGCCTCTCGGCCACGGAAGCGGACCGGCTCTTCGCCATCATCCGGCGGCTGCGGGCCGGCGGCATGGCAATCCTCTACATCTCGCACAGGCTTGGCGACCTTGCCGCCATCGCCGACCGCGCCGTCGTCATGCGCGGCGGCCGCATCGTCGGCGCTTTTGCTAAGCCGATCGATTTCCCTGCCGCCGTTGCGGCCATGATCGGCCGAACATTGGAAGCCGCTATCCACGACGGCAAAACATCGACGGCCCCGATCGTCGCCTCCATCAAGGGCGCGCGGCTGATTCCCGGTGCGCGGCCTTTCGATCTCGACCTGCGCTCCGGCGAGGTCGTCGCGCTGACCGGCACGCTCGGCTCGGGCAAGAGCCGGCTGCTGCGCGCGCTTTTCGGCCTGGAAATGCTGGCGCAGGGCAGCTTCGTGCTCGATGGGAAACCGTGGCTTTCGAACGGACCGGCGCGATCGATCGAAAACGGCGTCTTCATGGTCGCCGAAGATCGCTGGGCATCGTCGCTTTTGCCAGCCGAGATTCCGGGCGCCTCGATTGCCGGCACGATCGCCCTGCCGCATCTGCGGCGTTGGTTTCCCAGCGGTCTGCTGCGGGCCGCGCGCGAGCGCAAGGTCGCCTCCGAGGCGATCGCCCGGCTCGGCATCAAGGCGCGCGGACCCGACGACACACTCGATGAGCTTTCCGGCGGCAACCAGCAGAAGGTCGTGCTCGCCCGCTGGCAAGCGGCACCTTGCCGGCTGCTGTTGCTCGACGAGCCTTTCCAAGGCGTCGACGTCGGCGCGCGTGCCGACCTGATCGCCGCTATCCGCAACAGCCAGAGCGATTCCGCCACGCTGATCGCGACAAGCGACACCGAAGAGGCACTGGAGGTTGCCGACCGCATCCTCGTCATGCGCGATCATTCACTTCACGAGGCCGGTGACGGCCATGGCTCGCTGACAGACCAGATCGGCAAGGTCGAGAGCGAAAAGGCCGGAGATCATCGATGACGAACCTGACGACCGAGCAACCGGCCGCCCCGCGCACATCGTTCTTTCGGGAGACGCGCCGCTACGCGCTCTTCGTGCTGCTGGCACTGATGGTGATCGGCTTCTGGTATGCACAGCCCGCCTTCATCCGCTCGGCCAACCTGTTCTCGATCCTGCAGGCGGTTTCTGTCGTGGCGATCCTCGGCGTCGGGGTCTCGATCACAATGTCGGCCGACGGCTTCGATCTCTCGGTAGGCAGTATCGCCGCCTCGTCAGTGATGGCGGCGAGCTACGCCATGGTCGTCTGGCAGCTGGACGCGGCTGAGACCATGGTGCTGGTCCTGCTGATGGGCGCCTTCATAGGCCTCTTGAACGGGCTGCTGATCGTGCGTGTCGGCGTCCCCGATCTTCTCGCCACGCTGGCGACCATGTTCCTGCTCGCCGGCCTGCAGCTGATCCCGACAGGCGGCCGCTCGATCACCGCCGGGATGGTGCTTCCCGACGGCTCATCGGTCACTGGCGCTTACGATCCAGCCTTCCTGATCCTCGGCCGGTCGCGGCTCTTCGACACGATCCCCTTGTCTGTCGTGGTCATGGCGGTCGTCGCCGTCCTCGCCTGGTTTCTGATGGAGCGTACGCGCTGGGGCCGCGTCTTCTATGCGATCGGCGGCAACGAAACGGCCGCGCATCTATCCGGCGCGCCGACCAAGGCATACCGGCTCTGGGCCTATATCCTGTCCGGCACTCTTGCTTCGCTGGGAGGTCTGATCGTCGCTTCGCGTGTCGGCCGAGGCGATGTCTCAGCCGGCAACTCGCTCCTGCTCGATGCGGTGGCCGCCTCGCTGATCGGATATGCCGTGCTCGACAAGCGTCGCCCGCATGTGATCGGCACTGTGGCCGGCGCAATCTTCGTCGGCGTCCTCCTGAACGGCCTCACCATGCTGAACGCGCCCTATTACACGCAAGATTTCGTCAAGGGCGTCGTGCTGGTTGGCGCTCTGGCGCTGACGTTCGGCCTGGGAAAGAAACGATAGTTCACGCCGGCACAGGCGTTATCTCCCCTCCTTCGCGGCGAAACGAGGGAGGGGAGAAAAGGTCAGTTGGTGGGGATCCAGCTTGCGGTCGCTGCGTCGCTCTGACCAAAAGCGGGCAACTTGGCATCGAGATCCTCGATCGTCTTGATGCCGTTCTTGCGCAGCTCCTCCTGTGTCAGCAGGACCGGCTTGACGACGATGTTGTGGCCGGGATCCTCTCCCGCGATCAGCTTTGCCGCCGCCCGCACCGAAACGGCGCCTACGACGGCCGGGTTGGTGGCCGCGGTGGCGACCCATGGACTGCCTTCCGCGGTGATCTCGGTGATATCGGCGGTCGACACATCGGCCGAATAGATCTTCACCTTGTTCGAGATGCCGAGCTCATCGGTGGCGAGTTTCACGCCGCGCGCGAACTCGTCATAGGGGGCAAAGACGACGCTGATGTCGGTATTGGCCTGGAACGCCGCCTTGGTCTGGTCGGCGGTCGACACCGCGGTCGTATCATTGACCGTTCCCCAGCGGGCTTTCTCGACGATCCCGGGATTGGCCTTCTTGGTCTCCTCCCAGATTTCATTGCGACGGTCGAGCGGCGCGAAACCGGCGACGTAGACATAACCCGCCTGGAATGAGGTGCCGTTGTCCTTGAGGGCCTGGCCGAGGGACGCCTTGGCCAACTCGTGATCGGATTGTTCGACTTGCGGGATTTTCGGATTGCCGAGATCGACGTCGAAAGCCACAACCTTGATGCCGGCGTCGAGGGCCTTCTGCGCGACATCCTTTAAAGCTTCCGGCTGGCCATGGTCGATGATGATCGCCTGGACGCCGAGATTGATCGCCTGTTCGATCTGGTCACGTTGTGCCGCCGCATCCTGCCGGCCGGAAAAGACCGTGAGATCGATGTCGAGCGCTTTCGCCTGTTTCGTCGCACCGGCCTGGTAGGCCTGAAAGAAATCGCCGGCGGAGATGAAGGTGACGAGTGCCACCTTCACGCCGCCCTTGTCGAAGGGCGCCGGCGCTCCGGCCAACCCGGCGGCCCCGGCCGGAATGGCACAGGCGAGCAGGCTGGCGGTGATCAGTCCAAGAACGGAAGTCTTCATGAAGGTCCCCAGAAAATAACGCCGACAAGGCGCGTCTCCGACCGCGGGATCGCCGCCGTCGCGCCTCAAGGAGCGAATGCGCAAGAGTACAGCGGCAATCGAGCCGTTCGGAACGCAGATTTTTCTCTTTCGAAGCGCGTGATTGGCAAATGTTGCCGTTGCTTGTCGCAGGCTTGGGCGATGCCGCGTTGTCGATCGTCGGGATTGTTCCAGCATCGCGGCGAGCGGAAATCTCAGCCCGCCGTTAACCCCGAATCGCTGGGCGCGAATCAAAAAAGAAGCCGTTCAAGGTTTCCCCTGAACGGCTGGTCGAGCCCCCTGCTCCCCTAAAACTCTGACTGAAGTGCTGCCGATCGTCGCGAAACGACCGCTTCTGGAGTGGTTTTTGTGTGCCACGGGGCTTGCTTCGATGCAACGTAAACCACTTGTTAACCTTAACGGCCCCGACCCGTGAACAAGTGTTAACGACGCTGGCACGCTTCCTGCTCCGCAACGCATGTAGGTCATCGGAGGGCGCCCTTCTGTTCACCGATGGGACATCAGACGACAGATTGCGCGGAGCAGCATAATATGAACCAGAATGGATCGATCACGCTGTTCCACTATTGGAATCGCCTGCGTGACGGACGCCCTGCCCCGAAGCGTTCGGAGGTCGAGCCGGCCGATATCAAGTCGCTGCTGGCCGACACCTTTATCCTGGAACGGGACACGCGCGGGCAAGCCGTGTTCCGGCTGGCCGGCACCAGGCTTTGCGCCTGCTATGGCCGCGAACTCAAGGGGTTTTCCTTTCCATCGCTGTGGCGCGAGAAGGATCAGCGGCTCGTCTCGCGGCTGATCCATGGTGTCTTCGAGCAGAAGTCGGTCGTGCTCATCACCTATGAGGGCTTCAGCCGCAACGGGCGCTCCAACAAGTTCGAGCTGCTCGCTTTGCCGCTTGACGGCGGCGTCGAAAATCCGCGCTGCCTGGGCGTCGTCAGTGCCGTGGAGAAGCCCTTCTGGCTGGGCGCCGACCCGATCACCGACGCGCTGATCGATTCGATCCGCGTCATCGACCCGGAGAAGGAGCTCCTGAACAACCGTCCGGCGATCGATGTTCCCTCGCTCGTTCCCAATGACCTCGGGGCACCCGAGACGATCTCGGCGCTCGGCCGGGCGCGCCGCATCCGTCATCTCGTCGTCTTCGATGGCGGGCGCGAGGAATAATCCGCAGTTTCGCGTCTCGGTAATGTCGCCCAAAAGTGCGCAGCGGTCTTGGAACAACGACATACATACAAGGGGACGAGCCTAAAAGCGCCCGCTTTTCCCCTTTGTTAACCTGCTTTGTTGTACTTCTTTGATGAAGTTCTCGCATGGACGCGTGGGACGCAAACAGGGTGAAGGCAGTCATGAGGTCAGCGGCGATCGACTATGCGCCGTCCCAAGCTGAAAGGCGTAACTTTCAGCGCGTCCGCGTCAAGATTTACGGGCGCTTCATGCTGGAAGACCGCACCGAGCACCCCTGCCAGGTCGTCGACATGTCGCCGGGCAATGTAGCATTTCGCACCGACCGCATCGGCATGCCCGGCGAAAAAGTCATCGCCTACATCGATCATATCGGCCGCATCGAAGGTGTCGTCACGCGCACCTTGCAGGACGGTTTCGCAATGACCGTCATCGCGTCGGATCGCAAGAAGGACAAGCTTGCCGCGCAATTGACCTGGCTTGCCAACAAGCATGAACTCGACCTGCCGGAAGACCGTCGCCACGAGCGCGTCGCGCCGCGCAATCCGACCAGCGTTCTGCAGCTCACCGATGGCCGCCAGTACCAGTGCCGTATCATCGACCTGTCGCTTTCCGGCGCCGCGGTCGAGATCGACGTCAAGCCGGCAATCGGCATCCAGGTCATGCTGGGCACCATGCGCGGGCAGGTCGTCCGCCACTTCGAGGATGGCGTCGCCATCGAATTCGCCGTCATCCAGCGTCCCGAAACGCTCGATTCCGAATTCAACGCGCCGCGCGCCTGACAAGGCCAGCAACGCTTTCATGAAGCCGGCCCTTTGCGGCCGGCTTTTGCGTTCGCGACATCGCCGATTGAGATGCTTCAGCCAAGCTCGAGGCCGTTGCCCTGCAAGGCCCGCGTGACATCGAGCCCGAGGGGTCAGCTTCGAAACTCCCAATAATTTAATACTCAAATGAATAAAATTAGACGTTTATTCTACTGGCGTTTTACTAAAAATCTACTTCGTGCTTTTGCCTCAAATAAATCCACATGTGGCAATGTCTCCTTCGAACGGGGAGACTACAACAATGAAGAAAACGAGGCGCAAGCTGTTGCTGGTGGCAATAGCGATGCAGCTTTCCGCCTGGGGATCAGCATATGCCGCGGGACCGGCCTATATGCACACCGGCGGACGTACCACGCAGCCTGTCGGCCATTATGAGTTCTGCCAGCGCATAGCTGGCGAATGCAGCGAAAGGACCCCCAAGGGCGCGCCGGTCGAACTGACCCGCAAACTGTGGGCGACGATCGTCAACATCAACAATTCCGTCAACACCCGCATCAAGCCGCGCACCGATATGGAGAACTACGGAGTCGAGGAATACTGGGCCTATCCGGATAATGGCTATGGCGATTGCGAGGATTACGCACTGGAAAAGCGTCGTGAATTGATGAATGCGGGCGTGCCCGCCGGCAATCTGCTGATGACCGTAGCGCGCCAGCCGAATGGCGACGGTCACGCGGTGCTGACCGTGCGCACCAGCCTGGGAGAATTCATCCTCGACAATCTGGAGACCAAGGTCCTGTCCTGGACGGACACCGACTACACCTATCTCAAGCGCCAGTCCGACCAGAATTCCGGCGTTTGGGTGACGATCAACGACGGCCGCTCCGACGCGGTCGCGAGCGTCCGCTAGATATCACAGATCAAGCGCGCCGCATGAGTGCGAAGCGCTTAAGGAGAAACCCGGTCGAGTCCCCCCCCACCCCCGCCCCAACGACCGGGTGAAAGGAGCCGGCCCCGTCCCCGGGCCGGCTCCGCCATTTCTGGCGATGATCGTTCGCAGGCAGACTGGAATATCTCAATCTCATTCAGTCGAATCGTCCCGCCTTTTCACCGGCAGGAGATCGGCGCACTATAGGCCGTCGGTTTCGCGTTCTGGATCACCGCGATGTTGGAAATCCCGGAAGATCGCTGCGAGCGCCATCGCCTGTACAAGGCCATCGACGATGCCTTCAAGGCGGGCGATTTCGATGGTCTCGGCATGGCTATGGGTGGCTCGCCCCGCTGGTTCGACGAGCGCATACCGTTTGAGCTCGGGCTCGGGCATCCGCTGGAATTTGCAATCTATTGGAGCCCCGTCGGTTTCATCTCGACCTTGCTGGATGCTGGCTCGGATCCAAATTATCAGGATCACGGCGGGTTTCCGTCCCTCATCGCGGCGCTGTCCACCGACCGGGCCGACAGGCTGGACATCGTGCGGGTATTGATCGAGGCCGGTGCCGACCCCAACATGCGGGGTGTGAACGACTGGACGCCGCTTCACTATTCGGTGGCCATCCGCAGCGTCGATGCGATCCGCCTGCTTTTGGCGGCGGGCGCCGACCCGACGCTCGAGACCCGCATCGATCACTACAGGACAGAGGCCGACATTGCCTGCTTTGACGCCGGTGCGTCCTTGCTGCGCGATGCGATAGCCGGGCCTGGCTCCAACCGCCGGTGAGTTAGGCCGCGATGAAAGATATAGGCCAAACTGGCCTCAGGCATTCTTCAAGCCCGCCTTGAAGCGCTTGCCATTGGCAACGTAGTGCGCCGCCGAGCCGCGCAACTTCGCCACGGCCGCGTCGTCCAGCACCCTGATTGCCTTGGCAGGCGAGCCGACGATCAGCGAATTGTCCGGGAATTCCTTGCCTTCGGTGACCAGCGCACCCG
Organism: Mesorhizobium sp. M1050; assembly: GCF_040318715.1. Lineage (NCBI taxonomy): Bacteria > Pseudomonadati > Pseudomonadota > Alphaproteobacteria > Hyphomicrobiales > Phyllobacteriaceae > Mesorhizobium > Mesorhizobium sp. M1050. The sequence goes on from NZ_JAMYMV010000002.1 coordinate 62,997, forward strand.
CACCGACCAACGAATTCCTGCCGATTTTCGCGCCGTTCAGCACGATGGCGCCCATACCGATCAGACTGTTGTCGCCGATCGTGCAGCCATGCAGCAAGGCGCGATGGCCGATCGTGCAGCCCTCCCCGATCGTCAGCGGAAAGCCGGGATCGGTGTGCATGACCGTATGTTCCTGCACATTGGTGTCGGCGCCGATGACGATAGGCTCATTGTCGCCGCGAATGACGGCGCCGAACCAGAAGCCGGCATTGCGGCCGACCCGAACGTCGCCGATCAGCGTCGCATCGGGCGCGATCCAGTTGGTCTGCACATCCGCGAAACTGGGCCCCGTTCCATCGATCGCGTAGAGAGGCATGTCTTGGTCTCCGAATCGTCTCAGCCTGGCAAGTCGGACCCTAGGAGACGGATCGTCCAAGAGGCAATGGCAAGCACGACCACGCCCAGCGCCAAGGACCAGGCTATTGCCGTGCAGCCGCAGGACATCAGCGCCATCATCGAAATGCGGCGCTCGCGCCGGGCATCGATGGCATCGTTGACGAGCATGAAAGGGCCGGCACACGCGGTGGCGAGCAGCGAGCGCAAGATATGGGACGGCGACACATAGGGTTCGGTGAAGGCGACCTTGCGGCCCGAAACCAGTTCCATGGCCGATCCGGCCATCCCGCAGGCGGTCAACCCGACGACAAAAGCGAAGAGCGTGAGTTCCAGCGGTCCCATCTTAACTTCCCATTTACCATGAAATTGCACAGTCGTTCCATGAAGGCTGCAAAAGCCATGCCGTGCGACGTGTACCGCCCAGGGACACAGAGGCGGCTGGGATCCGAGAACCGAGATGAAACAGGCAGCGCTCGCCAACGAACTCACCGTGGTCGATTCCAGGCTGATGAAGCGGGTGCTCTACGCGTTCGCGGCGCTGGCTCTGCTGTCGGCAGCGATCAGCCTCGGCGGCAAATGGTTCGGCCATTCGATCGCCATGGCCGGATACACCGACGACGCAACAATCCACCAGGTGGTGATCGGCAACAATGTCATCGCCGTGCCGGCCAACGCCATCCGTTTCGCCCAGGCCAGGCGCGACGGTATCGCCTCGCGGCTCGATCTCTATCTGCGCTACCCCCAGATGGACGGCTACAGCGAGGCCGCGCGCGACGATTTCAACCACACCGGGGCAGCCAAGAACATCGTCTTCCTGTCTTTCGAACAGCGGATGATGTCGCGTGACATGAGTGGCCGCTTCGCGCCGATCTACAGCGCGTTGATCACCAAACCCGGCATTGCGGGGCCTGGCGGCACGACGGTGTACGGTTTCAACGAGAAATCAGGCTATTTGAACGAGGTGCTGGTTGTCGCCGAGCGCCCCGGCAAGGACCCGTTCGTGGCACGTTGCCTGAGCGGGCCGAGTGCCGACGAATCGCTGGCGCCGTGCGAGCGCGACATCCAGGTCGGCGACGAACTCAGCCTCACCTATCGCTTCCCAAGGGAGTTTCTGGGTGATTGGCAGACGCTTGACGCGGCAATCGCCACAGAAGCCGGGCGTGTCCTGAAAACAGGACATTAGAATAGAAAGCGTCGGGAGATCCGGCTGGCCGGCCGCATTCGAGGCGCAGCCGGCCAAGCGCAAGGTGCTGGCTCAGGCCAGATCGATGTCGAGGATTGCCATCGAAAAATTGTAGTCGCCGTCGTCTTCATCCTTGAAGACGATGCCGAGGAATTCGTCACCGACATAGACCTCGGCTGAATCTTCCTTGCGCGGCCGTGCCTTGACCTCGAGCTTGGGGTTCTGGAAGACGCGCTTGAAATAGGCGTCCAGCTTTCTGATTTCGTCCGGCTTCAACAGTCTTCTCCGATCATCGGGCTTGCTCGTTCGAGCGCGCTTCTGACACGTCGACAATGGCGATGTAAAGGCAAGCGGCCCGATAAGGCGAGACAACCGCCACTCATGCCCACGGCCGGAATCCGGCAGCAGGCGGCGGCCTTATGAAAATCAGATGTCGAAGCTGACGACCTGATCCATCGTCTGCGACGGCAGAAGCTGGTCCATCTGGCGCGACGGCTGATCGCAGCCGGTCTCGCCAACGACGCGAGCCGGTACGCCGGCAACCGTCTTGTTGTGCGGCACTGGCGACAGCACCACCGAGCCTGCCGCGATCTTCGAGCAATGGCCGATTTCGATGTTGCCGAGGATCTTGGCACCTGCGCCAATCAGCACGCCGTAACGGATCTTGGGATGACGGTCGCCGCCGGCCTTGCCGGTACCGCCCAGTGTCACGCCATGCAATATCGACACATCGTCCTCGATCACCGCGGTCTCGCCGACCACAAGGCCGGTGGCGTGGTCGATGAAGATGCCCTTGCCGATGCGCGCGGCCGGGTTGATGTCGGTCTGGAAGACCGAGGACGAGCGGCTCTGCAGATAGAGCGCGAAATCCTTGCGGCCCTGGTTCCACAGCCAATGCGCCAGGCGATGCGTCTGGATGGCGTGAAAACCCTTGAAATAGAGCACCGGCATGATGAAGCGGTCGCACGCCGGATCGCGGTCGTAATAGGCTTGGATGTCGACGCGCACGGTCGTCGGCCAGTCCTTGTCGTCGGCCAGCATGGATTTGAAGGTCTGGCGGATGAGATCGGAGCCGATGTCCTGGTGCGCCAGCCGTTCGGCCAGGCGATGGATGACCGCTTCCTCCAGGCTGTCCTGGTTGAGGATGGTCGAATAGAGGAACGCGGCGAGCAATGGGTCGCGGTTGACAGCCTCCATCGCTTCGTCGCGGATCGAACGCCAGATCGGGTCGACCGGCTTCAATGCGCTGTGTCGGGAAATGCTGATGCTGTTCATCGCCGTCTCGTCCTGCGCCCTGCCGGGCTTGCTTGTTGTGCTTGCCTGTTGTCCGGCCGCACATATAAGTCAAATCATAGCACGATTGAACTCAATTTTCCTCAGTGCATTGTCAAATGGATTTGGTTCGCGGGAATTCAAGCAGCCATGGAAAACGAACCCTTGATCGATGACGCTCTGAAGAGCGAGCTTTCAGCGCTCTACCGGGGACCAGGCCGCCATTACCACAACCTTGCCCATATCGAAGCGATGTTGGCGCTTGCAGGTGACTATCGGGCGGCGCTCGGCGACCCCGGAGCCGTCGAAGCGGCGATCTGGTTCCACGATGCCATCTATGACAGCAAGGCCAAGGACAACGAGGCGCAAAGTGCTGTCCTTGCCGAGAAGAAGCTGGCGGGCCGCGTGGACCATTCCCGCCTCAACCGCATCTCGGCGATGATCGTCGCCACCGCCACACACCAGGTGCCGCCGTTTGACGACGCGACGAGCACACGGGACGCAAGTCTTTTCCTCGATATGGATCTGTCGATCCTGGGTGCCGCGCCGGACGCCTTCGATGCCTATGAGCGCGCCGTGCGACGCGAGTACGCCTGGGTGGAGGGGCCGATGTGGCGGGCCGGGCGCAGTGCCGTGCTGAGAAATTTCCTCTCCCGCCCACACATTTTCCACACGGAGGAATTCCGGCAACGCTTTGAACGGCAGGCCCGCGAAAACATGGTGCGGTCGCTGGCGGCTCTCACCACAGACTGAGGGCAGTCGCGTCCCGCTCCCCTCGCCGTCCGCTCAGAGCGGATTTTCGGCATAGAACTCCAGCACACGCTGCTTGAAGGTCTTGTCCCCGACAGCCAGCATGTGGTCGCGGCCCACGATGTGAAAGGCCCTGGCGTTCGGCATCAACGCCGCGAGTTCATCGGGCGAGCCGCCAATGTCGTCGGTCGTGCCGACAGCGACCAGCGTCGGCTGGGCGATGCGGGCAATATCCTGCTCGCTCAGCAGTTCGCGCGATTTGGCAATGCAGGCGGCCAACGCACGGCGATCGCTGCGGGTCTGGTCGGCGAAGGCGCGAAACGAACGGCCGCGCGGATGGCTTGTCGCGGCCGGATCATCGGCAAGCAGGGCCGCGGCGATCGGATCCCAATCGCCGACGCCATCGATCATGCCGATGCCAAGACCTCCGAAAACCAGCGTCGCCACCTTGTCCGGATCCGACAGCGCCAGGAACGCCGCGATGCGCGCGCCCATCGAATAGCCCATGATATGGGCGCGCTCGATGCCGAGGTGGTCGAGCAAGGCGGCGGCATCCGAAGCCATCTTCGCCGGCGTATAGTCGGCCTCCTCATAGCTCTTCGAAGACGAACCATGGCCGCGGTTGTCGAAGGCGATGGCGCGGTAACCGGCATCGTTCAGCGTCTTGAACCAGCCGGGCGACACCCAATTGACATAGTGGCTCGAAGCGAAGCCGTGGATCATGAGGACCGGATCGCCCTCGCCCGACGCCGGCTGGCGGTCGAGGAAGGCAATGTCGAAGCCGTCATGGGTGAAAAGCTGCATCGGCGATCCCGCCTGTCCACTCAACCGCCGCCGCCATTGGGCGCATCGCCATTGTCGGCGGGCGGCATGCCGGGGCCGGACGCTGTGCCCACGGCCGGATGGCGCACCAGGTCGCCATATTCGATGCCGTTGCTGGCGGCCGTGCCGGCCTTGAGTTCGAGCACGAAACGTACCGGGACACCTGGCGAAATAACGGCGTCGGATTGCGGCTCACCGCGCTTGATCGCCCGGATCTTGCCGTCCTGGCCGACAAAGATCAGATCGAGCGGCATCGGCGTGTTCCGCATCCAGAAATTGACCTGCTGTGGCATCTCGAAGACGAACAGCATGCCGTGATCGTCGGGCATGTCCTGGCGATACATCAAACCGGCTTCGCGCTCTGGATCGGTGTCGGCGATTTCGATGGAAAAGGAGCGATCGCCGCCTTTCGTCACCACGACCAGTGGCGTCGGGTCGACCGCAAGGATCATCGCCCGACTGTCCGCCGCGGTCGGCCGTTCGGAATAGAAGAAGGCGCCTGCGGCGACGATGACGGCAATCACGGCGCACACCACGCCCGCCGCCAGCCAGTTCCTGTGAGCCATTCGAAATCCTCAGCCGGAAATCGTCCTAGTGCGAGACCGGCAAGGTCCCCATATCGGGGTGAATTTCGGCGGCCATAAGGCCTTTGTCGCCGCGTCCGAAACGAACCAGAACGACTTGGCCTGGCCGAAGCTCGGTGATGCCGTAGCGGCGCAAGGTCTCCATGTGGACGAAGATGTCCTCGGTGCCCTCGCCGCGGGTCAGAAAACCAAAACCCTTGGTGCGGTTGAACCACTTCACCAAAGCGCGTTCGAGACCGCTTTCCGGCGTCACCGCGACATGGGTGCGCTGCTCCTGCATCTCGGCCGGGTGAACCGCTGTGGTGAGATCCATGGAGAGAACCCGGAAGGCCTGCAATCCGCGGTCGCCATGCTTGACGAGGCAGACCACGCGCGCGCCCTCCAGGGCCGTCTGAAAGCCGTCCTTTCGAAGACACGTCACATGGAGGAGGATGTCGCCCGAAATGCCGTCATCCGGGAGGATGAAACCATAACCCTTGGCCACATCGAACCACTTGATCACGCCGGCAATTTCGAGCAGGTCGGCGGCGTCACCGCCTTCGTCACGCTGCAAGGCATCGCCTAGAGGTTCGTCCCGCCCCATGAAAGAGGCCTTTTCCCCCATAAGAATGCCCCCTCTTTTAAAGAACACCGCAACTGATTCTTGGGGACCAGATTAACACTGCCGCTTCCGGTGTGTGCAAGACCTGCCGTGCCTTTTTTCACGGTTCAATGGGGTGAATACCGGATTTGTTCTTGCCGGCATCGCGCGCTGCCGCATGATTGCCCTTTGACGGGGTCGACCCTATGTTGCACCGCAATGCAATTCACGAGGAATCCTCATGCGCTATCTGCACACCATGGTCCGCGTCGCCGACGTCGATGCCTCGCTTGACTTCTACTGCAACAAGCTCGGCCTCAAGGAGGTGCGCCGCTACGAAAACGAGCAAGGCCGCTTCACGCTGATCTTCCTCGCCGCGTCGGAAGACGAGCAAAGCGGCATCGCCGACAAGGCGCCGCTGATCGAACTGACCTACAATTGGGATCCGGAAGACTATAAGGGCGGGCGAAATTTCGGCCACCTCGCCTATGAGGTCGACGACATCTACGCCACCTGCCAGCATTTGATGGACAACGGCGTCACCGTCAATCGGCCGCCGCGCGACGGCAATATGGCCTTCGTCAAGTCGCCGGACGGCATTTCGATCGAACTGCTGCAAAAGGGACCGGCGAAGCCCAAAGCCGAGCCTTGGGCCTCGATGCCGAACACCGGCACCTGGTAGCGATCACGCATCTTGAGTGGGCGGCCACGGGGACAAGCCGGCCGCCTTTGCGGTTCTGATCGACGGCACCTATCTACCTGCCTATCGCGCCTGCCCGGCAAGGCCGGCGCTTACCTGGAGAATTCATTCATGCCGACCAGCCGTGCCGATATTGCCACCGAACATGCCAGCCGCTACCTGCAGCAGTTGTGCAAGCACTGGGCGCACAAATTCCCGGTCGAGTTCGATCCCGCCCATGGCACCATCGATCTCTCAATGGGTCGCACGGTTCTGGACGCAGACGCGACCGCGCTGCATATCACGGTTTCAACTGACGAAGCCGGATCGATCGAACGGCTGGAAAGCGTCGTCGCCGATCACATCAAGCGCTTTGCTTTCCGCGAAGAACTGACCTTCGACTGGAAACCCGCGCCGGCGGCATAAGCGCTTATTCGAGCACGACTTCTGGCGAAAACCGGTACCCACTTTTCGGGATCATGCTTCACTTCGCATCAGCCTGAACGGCCATCGCCAGCAGCGCCTGCACCGAGCGCCAGTTACGTGCCGTGCCAAGCACTTTCAGGGTGCGCGGGGTCAACCCAGCAAACACCGATTTGCCCAGTCCATCCGGCGCATGCAGGTAGAGCACATCGCCCTTGACCTCGAAGCGTTCGGGCCCTGTGCACTTTTCGGCCAGCCGCGCCACCTCATCAGCGGTCGGCTCGCGTTCCAGCACATAGGCATGGAGCCTCGTGTGGTCCGCAGCCACGTCCGGATAGGGATTTTCGTTCACCAGCCGCTCGAACCATGAGAGATCGCGCACCATGATGCGGGAATGGAAGCCCCATTTCTTCTCGAAGGCTGCTTCGAGCTGTTTTGTCAGCGTGACCGCATCGGCCGTCTTCGCGCGGAACACGGCATTGCCGCTCTGCACATAGGTGGCGACATTGGAAAAGCCGAGATCCTCGAAAAACGATCGCAACTCCGTCATCTTGACGATGCGGTTGCCGCCGACATTGATGCCGGAAAACAGCGCGACGAAGGTTTTTCCGGCACCCCTCATATGATGAACCCGGCCAAGGTCTCGTTATCGGTGATGTCCTGGTACTGGACGCCTTCTGCCTCGAAATTCGCCTTGAGCAGGTCGAAATTGCGGCGGTCCTTGGTTTCGATGCCGATCAGCACCGAACCGAAATTGCGCGCCGATTTCTTCAGATATTCGAAACGGGCGATGTCGTCGTCCGGACCGAGCAGTTCGAGGAAGTCGCGCAGCGCGCCCGGCCGCTGGGCGAAGCGGATGATGAAGTATTTCTTCAGGCCCTCGAAGCGCAGTGCCCGCTCCTTAACGTCGGGCAGCCGCTCGAAATCGAAATTGCCGCCCGAGACCACGGCGACAATGGTCTTGCCCCTGATCTCCTTTCTGGAGAAATCCTTCAGCGCATCGATCGCCAGGGCACCGGCCGGCTCCAGCACGACGCCCTCGACGTTGAGCATCTCGATCATGGTGGCGCAGAGCCGGTTTTCCGGGATCAGCCGCACGGTGTCGGCAGGAAAATCCTTGAGATGCCGTAACGGCTCGCGGCCGATCTCGGCCACCGCCGCGCCATCGACGAAATTGTCGACTTTGGCGAGCTTGAGCCGTTTACCCGCAGCGAGGCTCTCGCGCAGGCTCGGCGCGCCGGCCGGCTCGCAGAAGACGAAGCGCGCTTCCCGGCCCTGATCGGCGAAATAATGAGTGACACCGGCGGCAAGCCCGCCACCGCCAACCGGCAGCATGATGATGTCGGGCATGCGGGCGCCGGGCATCTGGTCCGCGATCTCATAGGCGACAGTCGCCTGGCCCTCGATGATGTCCTTGTGGTCGAAGGGAGGCACCATATGGGCGCCGGAACTTTCGGTGAATTCGAAGGCGGCGCGATAGCAATCGTCGAAAAAGTCGCCAACCAGCCTGATCTCGACGAAATCGCCGCCGAACAGCCTGGTCTTGTCGATCTTCTGCTGCGGAGTCGTCACGGGCATGAACACCACACCCTTCTTGCCGAAATGGCGACAGACGAAAGCAAAGCCCTGCGCATGGTTGCCGGCGGACGCGCACACGAACAGTTCGGCCTCGTTGCCCGCCGCCAGCGTTTTGCGGAAGAAATTAAAGGCGCCGCGGATCTTGTAGGAACGCACGGGCGACAGATCCTCGCGCTTCAACAGCACCCGCGCGCCGGTCTTTTTCGACAAATAGTCGTTTTCCTGCAGCGGCGTTTCCGGAAATATCTGACGGATCGCGGCAGCAGCGGCGGCAACGCGGGAAGAGAAACTGTTCATTGAAAACCCCCTCGCGGCGCATGTCGTCCGCAGACCTCATCACCGATCCGGCCGCGCACCGTCAGTTGTTGGCGTTATGCTACGATGCAGCACGAACCCGCCTATTGCATATCCGGCCTTGCGACGCCATCGTCCCGCCATTCATGTCCTCTCGCAACAGGCGTTCGCAAAAGCTTTGCAATCTCTTGAAGGCGTTTGCTAATGCTTCGGCGGCGGTCGGCCTGAAATCCTGTCCTTGCCGAAACCGGCGCGTCGACGGTGGATGCGGCTCATTGCGCGCACCAGGGAGGCGTTCCTCCCGTCATTTTGGCTTTCGCGCAACACTGCGGCGGCTGTAACCGGGCGCTGATCACATTTCGACTGCACACGACTTAGTTCCGCCGCACTCTCCCTGTCCGGGAGGTGTCGTGGGGGTAGACAGGCCTTTCGGCCGGAGTTGGAATTTCAAGCGTGCCTTTGAAGAAGATCTTTACCGTTGTCCTTGCCTTGTTCGTCACCGGCTGCGCCGGCTCGCAAACACAGGAACTGCTGGGTAGCGCCATGGTATCCGCCCCGGTGACGGAGATCGCCGGCAACCACAGCATCTTCATCGCCACGACGCGCAAGAAATCCGACGATCCCAATAAGGTTTTCGACGGCGAGCGCTCGGCGACGCTTAACTACGCCCGCGTCAACGTCACCGTTCCGGGGATCCATGAGACCGGCCAGATCGAGCGGCGCTCACGCGGCAAGTCGGACGACCCGGCCAAATATTTCATGGCCTCCGAGGTCGTCGGCTACGACACGCAGCCGAAATTCTCCAGTGCCCTCAACGCCGACATCGCGGCGCGCGGCGGCCGCGTCATGGTCTTCGTGCATGGCTACAACACCGGCTTCGACGCCGCCGTCTATCGCCTCACCCAGATTGTCCACGATTCCGGCTATCCCGGCACGCCCGTGCTGTTTTCCTGGGCATCGGGCGCCAGAACCACCGACTATGTCTACGACAAGGAAAGCGCCAGTGCTGCCCGCGATCAGTTGGAAGTGACGCTCAGGATGCTGCAGCAGTCGGGCGCCCGGCGCATCGACATCGTCGCGCATTCAATGGGAACCTGGGTGACCATGGAAACGCTGCGCCAGATGGCCATCAGCGGCGACCGCGATCTCGGCGGCAAGCTCGGCGACGTGGTGCTGGCCTCGCCCGACATCGACGTCGACGTGTTCAAGAGCCAGATGAGGCGCTACGGCAAGCCCGACAAGCCGTTCATCCTGTTGTTGTCCGACGACGATCGGGCCCTGAGGCTCTCCGGCCTGATTGCCGGTTCCCGGCCGCGCGTCGGCGACTACAAGGATGCCGCCGATCTTGCCTCCTACGGCGTGACCGTCGTCGACCTCTCCACGGTCAAGGGAAGCGACAGCTTCAACCATACGAAATTCGCCGACAATCCAACGCTGGTGAAGATGATCGGCCAGCGCCTGCGCGAGGATGACGGCTTTGCCAGCGACCGTGACGTGACCGACCGCATCGGCCTGCTCGGCCAATAGATGGGGTCCCGCGGTTTCGCCGTGCCTGTTCAGTATTGCGGACGTATGGACTCACTTTGAACTGGACCGCGCCGGTGTCTGGCTCTATCGGAGTAGCCAGCGACGTCACGCGTTTGACGTCCCCCCTTACGGGAGCTGGCGCGTGACCGTGCGTTCGAAGAGTTGCCTCGTCGTTGCTATCGCGCTCGCCGTGACCGGCTGCGCCGGCCAGAACACGCATGACCTGCTCAACAGGACCGCTGTCTCGGTGCCCGCTTCCGACATCGCGGCGACGCATGAGATCTTCGTTGCAACGACCCGGCAGAAGGCAATCAAGGATCCGCGACAGGTGTACGACGGCGATCGCTCGCTGACCACCAGCTTTGCCCGTGTCGACGTCACCGTTCCGAAAAGCCATCAGGTCGGCGCCATAGAGCGGGCCAAAGGATCGGCAAATAGCGCTCCGGCCAAGGACTTCACCGCCAGGGACGTAACCTTCTACGAAGGCGCGCCGCAATTCGCCAAGGCGGTCGGCGCAGACATCGCCATGCGCGGAGACCGTGTGCTGGTTTTCGTGCATGGCTTCAACAATGGCTTCGATGACGGCATCTATCGGCTGACGCAGATCGCCCACGACACGAAATATCCAGGTACGCCGGTGCTGTTCTCATGGGCGTCGAGCGGCAAGACCACCGGTTACATCTACGACAAGGAAAGCGCCAACGCGGCGCGCGACGACCTCGAGGCGACGCTCAGGATGCTAGCCAAGACTAAGGTCAAGAGCATCGACATCATCGCGCATTCGATGGGAACCTGGGTGACCATGGAGGCGCTGCGCCAGCTCGCCATCACCGGCGACCGCGATCTCGGCGGCAAGCTCGGCTACGTCATCCTGGCCTCGCCCGACATCGATGTCGATGTGTTCAAGAAGCAGATGATCCGCTACGGCAAACCCGATAAGCCGTTCGCCATTCTGCTCTCCGCGGATGACCGGGCTCTCAAGCTTTCCTCCCTGATCTCGGGCGACAAGCCACGTGTCGGCGACTACGGCAATGCGGCCGACCTTGCCAGCTATGGCGTGTCGGTGGTCGATCTTTCCCAGGCCAAGGGCGGCGACCGGCTCAACCACGCCAAATTCGCCGACAACCCGATGCTGGTGCAACTGCTCGGCGACCGGCTGCGGGCGCCAGCTGGCCTGGCCTCGGACGAACCCGGCCCGACACAGCTCAACAATCTCGGTCAAGGCCTCGGCAAGGCCGTCGGCTCGGTCGCCGAGATCGTCATCACCACGCCGTTCAAGGTGCTGACCATAGCCACCGGCGGGTGAGCGAGCCATCAGCCAGGATTGGTCGAGATTCAGGTCAGGCCGAGCCGAAAATGGTGGTGTCCGAGAACCGGAGCGGAGCGTACTTAAGTACGTGAGCACCGGAAGCGCAGGAAACCGGCGTTTGCAGGCCGGCATCACCTGAATATCGACCAATCCTAGACGAACAGGTCGACCTTCTGGAAAGTCGTCACATCGATCAGGCCGACATCGGAAATCCTGAGCTCGGGAATGACGACCAGCGCCAGCAGCGAGTGCTGCATATAGGCGTTGTTTAGCGAACAGCCCATCTTGCGCATCGCCTCGGTGAGCTTGTCCGCCTTGGCCGCGACGATTTCCGCCCGCTCGTCCGACATCAGCCCGGCGATCGGCATTTCGACCAGCGCCAGTTCCTTGCCCTTGGAGAACAGCACGACGCCGCCGCCGACCTCGCCCAGACGGTTCACGGCCAGCGCCATGTCCTGCTTGTTGGTGCCGACGCAGATAATGTGGTGGGCGTCATGCGCCACGCTGGACGCCATGGCGCAGTCGGCCATGTAACCGAACCCGGAGACGAAGGCGTTGGTAACGCCGCCCGTGCCTCTGTGGCGCTCGACAAGCGCGATCTGGCAGACATCGTTGCGGCGATCCATGGCGACCAGCCCGTCCTCGACCGGCAGATCGGCCTCCAGTGCCCGCGTCGGCGCCTGGTTCTCGATGACGCCGATGACGCGCACCCGCACCTCGTTGGCGCCCTTGGGAGCCACGATGTCGAAGTCGCCGCCCTTCAGCTTCTTGCCGAGCTTGACGGTATTCTTCGCCGTCTTCGGGTAATCATAGGCCGGAATATCGATTTCGAGCTTGCCGCCCTTGGCCAGCCTGACTCCGCGTGAATAGACCTCGTCTATGGTCATTGCGGCGAGATCCGAGACGATCAGCAGATCGGCCAGCCGACCCGGTGCAATCGAGCCGATCTCACGTTCCAGTTTGAAATGCCGGGCGGTGTTGAGCGTCGCCATCTGGATCGCCGTCACCGGCTTCAACCCCTGTTGGATGGCGTGGCGCACCACGCGGTCCATGTGGCCTTCATGAACCAGCGTGCCGGAATGGCTGTCGTCGGTGCACAGGATGAAGTTGCGCGGGTCGATCCCGCTCTCCGTTACCGCCTTGATCTGCGAGGCCACGTCGTACCAGGCCGAACCCAGCCGCAGCATCGCCTTCATGCCTTGGCGCACACGCGCAATGGCATCCTCGGCGCGCGTGCCCTCGTGGTCGTCTTCCGGGCCGCCTGCGACATAGCCATGGAACGGCAGACCGAGATCGCGCGAGGCATAGTGGCCACCGACCGTCTTGCCTGCCTTGACCGTCGCGGCGATCTCGCCCGACATGACCGGATCATTGGCGGCGACGCCGGGGAAATTCATCACTTCTCCCAGTCCGATGATGTTTTCCCAGGTCATCGCTTCCGCCACATCGGCGACCGTCAGTTCGGCGCCGGCATGTTCGAGCCCCGGCGCCGAAGGCACGCAGGACGGCATCTGCACATGCACGTTGATGGGCATGGCAACGGCCTCGTCATGCATCAGCCGCACGCCTGGCAGCCCCAGCACATTGGCGATCTCGTGCGGATCGATGAACATCGACGTGGTGCCGTGCGGAATGACAGCCCGGCAGAACTCGGTCACCGTCACCATGCCACTCTCGACATGCATGTGCGCGTCGCAGAGGCCGGGCACCAGATATCGCCCGCCTGCGTCAACTACCTTGGTAACGCCCTGGCCGATGGCGTGGCTTGCATCAGGCCCGCAAAAGGCGAAGCGCCCGCCGGCAATGGCGATGTCGGTGCCGGCGATGATCTCGCCCGAATGGACGTTCACCCAGCGGCCGTTGCGGATAACGAGATCGGCGGGTTTGCGCCCCATGGCGACATCGACCAGATGCGTCGCCATCTCGGTCCAGGGTTTGGGTTTCGTCGCATGCCCCGACGGCTTCTTTGTCATGAAAGACTCCTCTTTGCCCGACTGTGCCAAGCCGATGTGGTTTTGACCAGCGCTGAACGGTCATTGCTCCTGTCGATCAACGGATTACGCCGTCTTCACCACATATTGGTCGCAGTCGGAAATGGAATTCCGTTTTGTGGCAAATCAGGTTACCCTTCCCGCAAGGACATTTCTGGATCGCCATTTCGGGGAGTTCGATGCGTCGCCTGGTGGTCGCAAGTGCCGTTTTTCTTGTCGCTTCGGCCGTGCCGGCTTTGGCAGCCGACCAGATGGTCGACGTGCCGATGACAGCGCCCGGCTTCGACTGGACGGGCTACTACGCCGGTCTGCAGGGCGGCTATGGCTGGGGCCGATCCGATATATCAACGACGGAAGGCGCGCCGTTTTCCATCACCCCCGATATTGATGGCGGCTTCGTCGGCGGCCATGTCGCCGGCCTGTGGCAGTTCGACCAGGCTGTGCTCGGCGCCGAGGCAGACCTCAACTATTCCTCGATCGAAGGCACGACGGAATCGGGCCTGGGAAGCCCATTCGGGACCGACATCAAATGGTTCGGGTCGGTCAACGCCAAGGCCGGCTACGCCGTGGATCGCCTGCTGGTCTACGGTATTGGCGGCGTCGCCTTTGCCGGCATCGAGACATCGCAAGTCGCGGGTCCGGCGTTCGCCAGCACGCGCACAAATGTCGGTTGGACCGTGGGTGCCGGCGTCGACTACGCACTGACCGACAAGTTCGTCGTCGGCGCTCAGTATCGCTACTATGATTTCGGCTCCGAGCACTACGACGTGGCGGAACCCTTCAACGATCGCGATCAGAACGTGAAGCTCAACACGGTCGGGATCAATTTGAGCTATAAGTTCTGAACCAGCCCACTGTTATGGCTTTGCCGGCCAGAAGGGGAGCTTGAGGAACCACCTCAAAAGAGTTGGGGCGGCCGGCGCTCCGTATGGGCGGGGGAATGGGTTGGGCCTGAGAGGCGCCGGCCTCGCGGATTATCGCGCCAGTATCGCCAAGCCGCCCGGCCTGTTTGCACGTTCGGCCAAGGCCAAAGAACACGACTTGACGGCCTGTGTCTGGCGTCTGAAAAGGGCTGGCCTGCGGACGTGGCGGAATTGGTAGACGCAAGGGACTTAAAATCCCTCGATCTCTGATCGTACGGGTTCGATTCCCGTCGTCCGCACCAGATTGAATTCCAACGACTATAGCATTCTGAGGTGGTGGATGCCCAAGGAGATCATTCGTGGGAAGCCGTGCGGGTAGCCGGAGCGTGCGCAAGATTTGACTTTGAGCGGGAATCGGAGCTTGCCTTGAATCTGACCTGGCCCTGCCACGAAACTACACCAATGCAAGAGCTCTTGAATCTGCCGGCGCCGAGGTCACCGCCGAGAACGGCGGCGGCGCTGACTTGAGGCTGCGGAAGGATCGGGTATGATTGCCACGATGTTTCGATGGGGCGCGATCCTTGGCGTCATCGGCTTTATCGGCGGGTTCGTGGGGCCGATTGTCTTCACGCCCGAAGCAAACCAGGGCCCGCTGCTCGGCATCTTCATCACAGGTCCGCTGGGCTTCGTGCTCGGCCTGATTGTCGGGCTGGTGCTTTCACTTCAGCCGAGGCGTTACTGAAATCGTCCAGCACTTCAGTGCGATCGAATCCGCATGCAGCGTGCCTCGTCCTGGCGTTGACAATCAGGCACGCAGGTGAAGAACACCGGCCGGCGGTCGCGGCCCGACTCGCAAATAGCGATTCAATTAATTAGCGCGTGCTTAATCAGATCCGGAGGATTTTAACGAATCGTTGACCGCGCTGTCCCAGAATAGGACGGCGCGGTCAAACCCAACCGGACTGCGCAGGCGGCTCCGGCACTGAGCGCCCGCCGGACTGTCGGAGCCGCCACCTTACACTACAATATACCAGCAATGGTTGAATCAACCGTTACCGCACGTTCATTTTAGTGCGCGCCGCACCGAGGGGGCCGCCCTGCTTTCGGCGGCGCTTTGCTCTGGGACCGTTGCTTCGCGGGACAGGACTTAAGTCGCAGCCGAAAATGTTGTCGGAACCTTCCGCCCATTCCGCTGTTCTTGCAGCAGGTTTTTCGGGACGGAGGCGTCGCTTGCAAAACGTTACGGCAGAGCAGTCGCGAGCAGCACGAGCGCTCTTGAACTGGTCGCGCGCTCGACTTGGCGCGAAGTCCGATGTCAGCGAAGACACCATCCGCGAGTTTGAGAATGGCAACAGAATTCCCCGCAACGGCAACCTTACTCGCATTCGCCGAGCATTGGAGGCCGCCGGTGTTGTCTTCACCTCTGGATCGCCGTCGCTAAACTACCCCTCTGGTGATGCGGTTTAGCATAGGCTGCTCAAGGAAATGGAGACGCCGTTGGCAGGTGCTCCTCGACCACAACAATTGAATTGAAAATTCGGTCAAGGAACGCGGCCTAGCGATTTGCGCGATCCTTCGCCATGACGTTGAAAAGTACAAAGCATGCCATCAGCGATACGAAAGCGCCTATGAGGTCGTCGCCGGCCAGCCCCGAATTGTAGACCAAAGCAAACGCCAATACGGACATTTTCCCTACCCGGGTTTCAAAGCCTCGATTGAGATTCAACTTTCACGCAGCGCTAATGTTCCACTGCAGCGGCCCTATCGCTGGAATGAAGACGACTGTGCCGAGCACAATGCGTTTGGCCGTTGCATGAAAAGTCATGTCCAAGCCCCTAAGGTTGCAGCCGGCGTTCTATGTCCGCAACCAGAAGCTGCATTGCTTCAAATCAAAATCATCGGCAGACTTACAAAACCGAATGAACGCGCGCCAGATGGCCGCGCGCAGGTGAAATTGAGAATCCCAGCTTCCGTTGCTTTTCTGCGGATGGGCCTGCGGCATTCCAACTCAATATATTTGAATGCCAAGGCGCTCACGCCTTCGCCACCTCACCACAGCTCGATAGCTGGCGTCATCTTCAGGCACTTGAAGGGTAAAACGGTCGGGAATTGTGATGCTGGGGTCAACCCGCAATTCCGCACCGTGAGCGTGTTGATTCCGAACGCAGCAATCGATCTTCGCATCGTCCGTGATGATGGTCGCATCCTTCAGGACAATCCCACGTGTGTGAGAGCGTCGCTCCATCGGCGGATCGGTTGGGGTCATCGCGTTTTCTTCCCGTAAATCAGCGGTGAACGGTCGATGAACTTCAACGCATGACTCGCAAAACCATGATTCAATCAGCTATCACTAAAATGGTTGCCAAAACGCAAAGCCGACGCCCTTCTCGGTTTGTCTGCTCGAGAAGACCTCCGGTGGCCGTCAGTTGGTCTGCTTTGGTGACGCTGTGGTCCAGCGCCCGATGCCTGCAGGGCGCCGGATCGCCGCCAAGGGTCAGGCGGGGATCGGGTTCAGCTTCAAGTGCTGAATCAGAATAATGGTCTTGGCGTCGATGATGCGGCCGTCGGCAATGCCGGCCAGCGCCTCGTCGAGCGGCATTTCCAGAACCTCGATGTCCTCGCCTTCGTCCGCCGCACCGCCGCCTGCCGAGATGCGGTCAGCGGGCGAATAACGGGCGATGAAGAACCAGAGCCGTTCGGTGACGCTGCCCGGGCTCATATAGGGCGAAAACAGCCGCTCCACATTCTGCAGCCGGTAGCCGAGTTCCTCCTCCGCTTCCTTGCGGATACAGGTTTCCGGATCGTTTTCGTCGAGCAGCCCGGCACAGGCCTCGATCAGCGGCTCGCGGTGACCGGTGACGTAGGCGGGATAACGGAACTGGCGCACCAGGAGCACGGTCGAGCGCGAGGGATCATAAGGCAGGATCACCGCGCCGTCGCCGCGATCATAAGTCTGGCGCACCTGCGTCTCCCACTCCCCGTCACGCCGGCGGTAGTCGAGGACGGTCTTCTTCAGAACCGCCCAGTCGTCGGAGAGGATTTCCTCCGAACGGATGCGAACGCGATCTTCCATCATGATCTCCATGCTTTCGGGTCGAGGCCTAGCCGCGAACCAGCGTTTCGGCAATGCCCTCAGTGATTGGTCCAGAACCCGTTTCACCGCCTCGTGTCTGGCGTAGACGCGAACGGCTGCCTAAATAGCTGCTACCCCTCCCCGGAGCGCTTTTCATGACAGTATCGCTTTTCCAGCCGATCACCCTCGACGGCCTTACCTTTCCCAATCGCATCGCTGTCGCGCCGATGTGCCAGTATTCGGCCGAAGACGGCTCGGCCAGCGACTGGCATCTCTACCATTGGATGAACCTTGCCATGTCCGGTGCCGGCATGGTCACCGTCGAGATGACCGATGTCGAGCGGCGCGGACGCATCACGCATGGCTGCCTCGGCCTCTATTCCGAAGACAATGAGGCAGCTGCCCGCCGGGCGCTCGACGCGGCAAGACGCGTCGCCGCTCCCGGCACGAAGTTCGGCTCCCAGCTTGCCCATGCCGGCCGCAAAGCCTCGAATCGCAAGCCGTGGGAGGGCGGCGGACCGCTGCAACCTGATGAAGACCCCTGGCAGACATTCTCGGCGTCGGCCATCGCTTACGACACCGGCTGGAACGTGCCACGGGCGCTGGAGGACGAAGAGATCCTGCAGCTCATCGAACGCTTCGCAGACGCGGCAAGGCGCGCCGAACGCGCGGGCTTCGACTTCCTCGAACTGCATGCCGCGCATGGCTATCTGATCTTCCAGTTCCTGTCGCCATTATCCAACCAACGCACCGATCGCTGGGGTGGCTCGCTTGAGAACCGCATGCGTCTTGTCGTCGAAATCGCCAAGGCGGTGCGGAAGGCGACGCCAAAACTGATGCTGGGTGCGCGGCTTTCGGTGAAGGATTGGGTCGATGGCGGCTTCGACGTGGAGGATGCGATCGAAGTGGCGAAAGCACTCAAGGACGCTGGCGTCGCCTATCTCTGCTGCTCGAGCGGCGGCAATTCACCGTTGCAGAAATTGCCCACCGGTCCCGGCTACCAGGTGCATCTGGCAGAGGCTGTGCGCAGGGGCGCCGGCATTCCCACCCGTGCAGTTGGCCTGATCGACGACCCGAAGCAGGCCGAAGCGATCGTTGCCGAAGGCCGCGCCGACATTGTGGCGTTGGCGCGCGCCTTCCTCGCCGATCCGCGCTGGGGCTGGCGTGCGGCGGCGACGTTCAGCGAGACAATCCACCCGGCGCCCCAGCTTGCGCGCTCAGTGACCACGATGCAGCACTGGATGAAGGCGGCGGGCTGATCGGCCCGTTCTGCCGGTCCAACCTGCCCTCTACCCTGGACAGTTCGCCCCGCTTCAATTCTCGCCGCAAACTGTTACGGTCGGTGAGGCTGCGGCGGGCGCGGTCGGGCTTGGGAGGAAATCATGTCGTTGAGGGCATTCTTGCCGGTTGCAGCGCTGACCGTTGTGGCCGGACTTTGGATCGGCACATCGGCGCCGGCCGGCCCACAATATTGCGAGGGCACGGTGCACGGCCTCTCCGGTCGCTACAATCCGGCGACCGGCAGCGGCTTTCTCGCCGTGCGGACGCGGCCGAACTCGTCGTCGCGGATGGTCGGGCAGCTGTTCAATGGCGATCATACCGAGATCTTCGACCGACGCGGCAACTGGTATCAGGTCGAAATCGGCGGCCGGACCGGCTGGGCAAACGCACGCTGGCTGCGCAACGACTGTGGCTACTGAGACGCCGGTGCATGTCACCCAAAAGTGGATCCGGTTTTTACGACATGCATCAAACGAAGACCTAAGGAAACGCGACGCGACTTTTTCGACGCAGGCTGAAGGCCATGGTTGCAACCAAATTGACTGCTTTGCGTTGCGGCCATCATGGACGACAAACCTTTTGAAGTGCCGGTCGTCGTCGAACTTGGCCACGTCGGCAAATATCGCCATATCCGCAGCGCCAAGGAGGCGGCGGAATGCTTGATGACCGTGTGGCCGCTCAATCGCGGGCCGCGCCATCGTGATGCCCTCGACACTTGCCTCAAAGTGCTGGAAGGTTATCGTTCGACAGCGGATGCGCGCCGGGCGCTGATCGAAGCTGCCAAGGAATCGGAAGTTCTGGTGCCCGACGACAAACTGCCCGACGACCGGCTGCATTGAGCGGTCGGACCTTTCAACTGGAGGCTTTCATGGCGAAACTGACTTACAAGATCGTCGAGCATGACGGCGGCTGGGCCTACAAGGTCGGAGCGACATTCTCGGAGACGTTTCCCACCCATCAGGACGCATTGCGCGCCGCCGAAATCGCTTCGGCCGAGCAACGGATCGCCGGAGCCACGGACGGCATTCAGTACGAGGATGCCGATGGCGAATGGCATGAGGAACTGGCCGACGGTCGGGATCGGCCGCAGACAGAGGTTTCCGATTAAGTCTACAGTCAATTTTTGGCTGCATTGAGCGGGACGCCAGCCGCAGACGTCCGAAGAGGAAACGTCCCGCAGCCAGCAGCCGCTACGTGGCCCTATTTGCCGCAGTACTGATCGTTGACGTTCTGCCTGGAATTAGCGTCTGGACCGGGCGTGTGATCGGCACATGGGCCAATCCCGCCGGTGTTGCCCAAAGCGTTCAACCCGGACCTATCTGCATTGATGCTGCCGGTGGTGTTGGTATCGACAGCCGTCCGTTCTTGATTGCCGAACAACCACCAGCGATGGTTGGAATAGTTGCTGTCCGACGACTGCGCCATCGCCGATGTGGCGAGACCGATGGTCAGGACGGATGCTGCGAGAAGTTTTCTGTACATCGCTTTTACTCCTATCTTGGTCGCCTTGGGGCGACAGGATAAAAGCCAGCAGTCAGCCGAATGGTTGCTTGAATTTGTCGTGAAGCCGGTTTGATGTCGAATCGGCGAACGCACGCGTCGCGAGGCGTTTGATGAAGGCAATGACCCGGTCTGGCTCGACGAATTGAGGCATGTGGCCGACGCCGTCGATCGATTCAAAATCAAGTCTTTCGATCGTGCTCCGCAATGGCTCGCCATGGGTACGGATATCGATGACGCGGTCGGCCGTTCCGAAGAGAATGCCGGTCGGCATGACGATTTCGCCATAGCGCCGCTCGATGCGACCGAGATCTTGCTCGACCGCGACGACATCGGACGACGTGGCGTAGAAATGGGCCGGCCTCAGCCCGAGCCAACCACCTGCGTCGACCATGTAGTCAGCAGAAAAAACCTGAGGCGCGAAGATGAATTCCATTGTCGGCCGCGCATATCGGAGACTTGTCGGTATCGCCATGGTGTAAGCCATGATCCAGCGCCGCAGACGCGAGGGAATGTAGAGCAAGCCGGACTTTTCGCGCATGCCGGCCTCCAGATGGGTCAATGGCGCCAAAAGCGCGATGCCGGAAATCGCCTCGGGGTGCTCCACGGCCAAGGTCAGCGCGACGGCGCCGCCCAGAGAGTGGCCGACCACCAGCGGCCTTTCCAACCCCAGGGCTTCAATGAAGCGTCGCACGATCTCGGCCTGTTCGGGCAGTCGACCCGTGGCGCCGCTCGCGCGCTCCGAATAGCCCGACCCCGGCCGATCGAGCGCGATCAACCGGTAGCCCGGGCCGAACCGCCCGAACAGAGTGTGCCGGAAATGATGGAGTTGAGCGCCAAGCCCGTGCACAAAGACGATCGGGCGCCCCTCACCCTGGTCGACATAATGAATGCGGTTGCCGTCGATCTCGATGAATTTTCCGACCGGCGGCACCAGCCGTTCGGCTTTAGCCGCGATCCACAGCGTCGCCACCACCAAACTGGCGACCCACAGGATCGCTATCAGGAGCAGCGTGCCCAAAAGCCATGACAGAATCGGTAACATCATCGTTCACCCGCACCTGAGCCCGCATGAGCTTACCTGCCTCCGATCCAGGTGCAACCTTCCCCTCGAACCGCGAGCGAAGGCCGTACATTTCGACGGTCGACTTCTGTGGCGCGGCACCCTGTCGGGCATGCAATGGATATCTCGGTTTATGGGTGCAGATTGTTCACTGTCCGGGCGGCATTGCGGCCGCCGCCGAGCCGCGCTATCTCAGGCCACCCGTCATGCCGGAGCCTTCCATGCCTGAAATCGTAACCGCCGCCATGCTCGTCATCGGCGATGAGATTCTGTCTGGCCGAACCAAGGACAAGAACATCGGCCATCTCGCCGATATCATGACGGCGATCGGTATCGACCTGAAGGAGGTGCGCATCGTCCCGGACGAGGAAGACGAAATCATTGCTGCGGTGAATGCCGTGCGCGCCCGTTACACTTACGTGTTCACCACCGGTGGCATTGGCCCGACGCATGACGACATCACGGCCGATTCCGTCTCGAAGGCTTTTGGCGTGCCTTGCGAATACGATGCCAAGGCCTATGCACTGCTGGCGGCAAGCTACGCCGCGCGCGGCATCGAATATACGGAGGCCCGCAAACGCATGGCACGCATGCCACGCGGTGCCGATCTCATCGACAACCCGGTGTCTGTTGCACCCGGCTTCCGTATCGGCAACGTCCATGTCATGGCCGGTGTGCCGTCGATCTTCCAGGCCATGCTCGACAATGTCGTGCCGACGCTAAAGGCGGGTACGAAAATGCTGTCGGCAACCGTGCCCTGCCCATTCGGCGAAGGCCTCATCGGCGGGCCGCTTGGCGATATCCAGAAAGCGCATCCGGACACGATCATCGGCTCCTACCCGAAATATGGCGACGGCAAGTTCTGGACCGAACTGGTCGTGCGTGCCCGCAGCCAGTCGGCCCTGGATGCCGCGCGTGCCGACGTCGAGGCAATGGTCACCGGGTTCAGCAATTCCGGTTGATCTGTCCAGACCGGAACCAAGCACGTCGCTGCAACGTTTCCTCGGCACGAGTTCGGTAGCTCGCAGATTGAGGGATTATCATGCGCTTCAAAACCATCGTCGCCATACTGCAGAACGAGCAGGACGCGGAGCGCGTGCTCGACTGCGCCATTCCGCTCGCCACCCGGTTCCAGAGCCATCTGATCGGTATCCACGCCGAAACGCTTCCCGTGCCTTACACTTCGGCCACGGGCTTTCCGGACACGGAATTCCTGCAGGTTTCGGCCGACATGAACCGGGAGCGCGCTAAAAAACTGGAAGCGACTTTCCTCAAGCGTATCGAGGATTCCGGCCTGTCCTTCGAGTGGCGAAGCCTTGAGAGCTTTTCGGGCGACAGCGCGCTGACCGGCATTTCGAGCGTGCGCGCCGCCGATCTGATCATTGCGGCGCAGCGCGAAACGGGCGGTGACCCGAGCGCGGATGTCGACACGCTGGTCTATGATGCCGGCCGCCCGGTGCTGGTGGTGCCGCATGGGGGGCCGCTGATCACCACCTTCAAACACGTACTGCTCGCCTGGAACGGCAGCAAGGAGGCGGCGCGCGCCCCCTTCGACGCGCTGCCCTTCATCATCGAAGCCGAGAAGACCGACATATTGGTCATCGACCCGCCTGAAACGCTCGACGACAGTCCGGAGGCCGCCGGCGCCGAAATCGCGTCGGCGCTGTCGCGCCACGGCGCCACCGTCAGTGTCTCGCTGCAACAGTCGGGCGGCAATTCGATCGACGACATCATCCAGACCAGGATCGCGGAGACCGGCGCCGATCTGCTGGTGCTCGGCGCCTACAGCCACTCCTGGCTGCGACAACTTCTGTTCGGCGGCGTGACCCGCAGTGTGCTGCGCACCGCGCCAGTGGCAGCCTTCCTGTCGCGTTGACGCATGTCGCGCAAAAATGGTCGCGGATTTTGAGACGATGACATGCAGACTTGAAGCGGATCGCATGAATCTGTTTTGATGCGACGCGTTTGAAGTCCACAGCGATCGCTCAGGCCTGCCCTTGCCAAGGCCCCTGCTCTTGCCAAGACCGCTGCTCTTGCCAAGACGGGGGCTTTCCAGCTAATTCCGCGCGCATTCCCCTGTTTTCTTGCGCGCGATCCCCGCGTGCTGCGGAGTGCGCGACATGTCCCTTCCCGAAAAAGCCTTTCCGGTCTCCTGGGACCAGTTCCATCGTGACGCCCGCGCGCTCGCCTGGCGGCTTGCCAGCGCCAACAAGGGCCAATGGAAAGCGATCGTCTGCATCACCCGAGGCGGGCTGGTTCCCGCTGCGATCATCTCACGCGAACTCGGCATCCGGGTCATCGAGACGGTCTGCGTCGCCTCCTACCACGACTATACCAGCCAGGGGCAGATGCAGGTCCTCAAAGAGATTACACCGACCTTGCTCACCGAAGATGGTGCCGGCGTGCTGATCATCGACGACCTGACCGACACCGGGAAGACGGCGGGCATCGTGCGCGCGATGATGCCGAAGGCGCATTTCGCCACCGTCTATGCCAAGCCGAAAGGCCGGCCGCTGGTCGACACATTCATCACCGAAGTCAGCCAGGACACCTGGATCTATTTTCCATGGGACATGGGCTTCACCTACCAGAAGCCGATCGCCGACGACCACGCCGGCTGATTCGCAACAACCTGCCTGTTACAGATCGGCAGCTTGCACCGGGCGCTATTTGCCTTCGCAAACGGGCCCGGCGGGCCAGATATTTTGTGAAATCGACATCTATCGACGGAACTCAACCGGGCGAACGAAATTTTTTACTTTTATTGCCGACAATTAGCCGTAAGATTCGTGAGACGGCAAACGATTCCGGAGGCTGGGGCTAGCTTCTTCGATGTTGACGAGGCCAACGACGCATAATCATCTGGCCGAAAGGGTCCGACGGCTCTTCGGCACGGCCCCGTGCCGGCTGCAGGTTGCCGCCCTACCCTGGCGCGATACCGGAAACGGTGTCGAGATCATGCTGATCACCAGCCGCGACACCGGCCGCTGGGTATTGCCCAAGGGTTGGCCCGAGGCCAGGGAGCCGCTCTGCGAGGCGGCTGCGCGCGAGGCCGGCGAGGAAGCCGGACTGCGCGGGACTGTCTCTCATCTCGAAGCCGGCCGTTACTTCTACGCCAAGGTGCTGGCTTCCGGCGAAGAAGTGCCGTGCGAGGTCCTGGTGTTCCCGCTGCACGTCGACAAGGTCGCCGACCGCTGGAAGGAAAAAAACTCCCGCACCCGCAAATGGGTCAGTTCCAGCGAAGCGGTGCGCATGATCAACGAACCCGACCTTTGTCAGATCATCGCCTATTTCTGTGCCGACCCGCACAGCTTCCCCTGAAGGGACATTGAACGGCCACGGCGCCGCGCCTCAACGTGAATGCTTTGCTAAGGAATCAAGGATACGATTCGGCAGCTCTGGTATTTTTCATCGATGGCGAACCCTGCAAATCCGAACCAGTCCGGCCAGCCCCAGCGCGACCATCGTCCGCGCGTGCTCAAGGGCGGGTCGATCATTACCGGAATTTCGAATTCGGAAGTCGGTTGCACGCTGCGCAATCAGCACGAAAGCGGCGCCGAACTGAAGATACCGCTCGAAGCCCGCGTTCCCGATCGCTTCCTTCTCTATGTGCCGCTCGACGGCATCGCCTATCGATGCGAGGTTCGCTGGCGGCACAACGACCGCCTCGGAGTGCAGTTCACCGGCACCGAGCCAAAACCCCGGCTTCACTACGGCTGATCCTGCCTGGACCTGGCGTGGCAAGCTTGGGCCTCAGGGCGGCAAATTGCGATCGCAGCGCCGGCTTTCTATCCCCGTTATCCACATGTGTGACACACAAGATGTTGGGGTCACAAAAGCTACGCAAACGAATCCTTGACGGCGCAAAACGAGTCGCCTTTTATAGGCCATGCGCTTCTGTTGAGAGTGCGACCGGAAAGTTCTGAGCCCGGTCTTTTTCCCGGATTATGTGCGTTTTTGCTCGCATTTCCGCCCGTTTACGAGGCCGGCGGAAGCGTTGGAATTGTGGGGCGGTTGGGGACAATTGGGACAATTGTCGGGCTTGAATAAATTGTCTGTTAACACTATATTTAGTGTTTGCAGGTAGGTTCGACGCTAGATAGTGTGAATTTTCCCTCAAGTGAGGGAATCGAAAAAAATCAGTTTTGAGGGACCCGTGGGGTTCGCCAGCGCGTTGGACAGTAACTTCGCAAGGAGTTTTGACCAGCAGGGTCGGCGGAGACCGCGAAATGGAGAGCCGGCCGTTTTCGAACGCCGGCAGACGGCGGACATGCGCGTTTCGCATTGGGGGCAGAAATCCCCTGACGAAAGCGCTATATGTAGGCAAAAGGGACCGGACCAATGCGCATCGAGCGTCGTTTCACCAAGCCAGGACAATCTGCCTATGCGGAGATCGAATTCCGCAAGGCGCTTTCGGAGATCAAGAATCCGGATGGTTCGGTGGTGTTCCGCTTGGACAACATCGATGTGCCGGCGCAATTCTCCCAGGTTGCCGCCGACATCCTGGCGCAGAAGTATTTCCGCAAGGCAGGTGTCCCCGCGCGCCTGAAGAAGGTCGAGGAGAACGACGTCCCCTCCTTCCTGTGGCGCTCCGTCGCCGACGAGGCCGAACTTGCCAAGCTGCCGGAAGCCGAGCGCTACGGCTCCGAGATCGACGCCCGCCAGGTGTTCGACCGGCTGGCCGGTACATGGACCTATTGGGGCTGGAAGGGCGGCTACTTCAAGGCGTCGGAGGAAGACGCGCGCGCCTTCCGTGACGAGCTTGCCTATATGCTGGCGACGCAGCGCGTGGCGCCGAATTCACCGCAATGGTTCAACACCGGCCTGCACTGGGCTTATGGCATCGACGGCCCGAGCCAGGGCCACTTCTATGTCGACCCGTTCACCGGCAAGCTGACCAAGTCGAAATCCTCCTACGAGCATCCGCAGCCGCACGCCTGCTTCATCCAGGGCGTGCAGGACGACCTCGTCAACGAGGGCGGCATCATGGACCTCTGGGTGCGTGAAGCGCGTCTGTTCAAATATGGCTCCGGCACCGGCTCCAACTTCTCGCTGCTGCGCGGCGAAGGCGAAAAGCTGTCGGGCGGCGGCCGCTCGTCCGGCCTGATGAGCTTCCTCAAGATCGGCGACCGCGCGGCAGGCGCCATCAAGTCGGGCGGCACGACGCGCCGCGCCGCCAAAATGGTCATCGTCGACGCCGACCACCCCGATATCGAGGAATTCATCGACTGGAAGGTCAATGAAGAGCAGAAGGTCGCCTCGCTGGTGACCGGCTCCAAGATCGTCAAGAAGCATCTCGAAGCGATCATGAAGGCCTGCGTCAACTGCGAAGGCAATGGCGACGATTGCTTCGATCCATCGATCAACTCCGCGCTGAAGCGCGAGATCAAGGCGGCCAAGAAGTCCGCCGTGCCGGAGAACTACATCTACCGCGTCATCCAGTTCGCCAAGCAGGGCTACAAGTCGATGTCGTTCAAGACCTACGACACCGACTGGGATTCAGATGCCTACCTCACGGTTTCGGGCCAGAACTCCAACAATTCGGTGTCGCTGAAGGACAATTTCCTGCGCGCTGTCGAGGACGATGGCGACTGGCACCTGACCGCCCGCAAGGACGGCAAGGTGCTGAAGACGCTGAAGGCCAGGGATCTCTGGGAAAAGATCGGCTATGCCGCCTGGGCATCGGCCGATCCGGGCCTGCATTTCAACACGACGATGAACGACTGGCACACCTGCGCTTCCGCCGGTGCGATCCGGGCCTCCAACCCGTGCTCGGAATACATGTTCCTCGACGACACGGCCTGCAACCTGGCCTCGATCAACCTGCTGCCCTACCGCAATGCCGATGGCACCATCGACATCGCCGCCTACGAGCACACCGTACGGCTGTGGACCATCGTGCTGGAAATCTCCGTGATGATGGCGCAGTTCCCGTCGAAGGAGATTGCCAAGCAGTCTTATGAATACCGCACGCTCGGCCTCGGCTATGCCAATATCGGCGGCCTGCTGATGACCTCGGGCATTCCCTACGATTCCGACGAGGGCCGCGCCATCTGCGCCGCACTCACCGCGATCATGACCGGTGTCGCCTATGCCACTTCGGCCGAGATGGCTTCCGAACTTGGCGCCTTCGCCGACTACGACCGCAACGCGCAGAACATGCTGCGCGTCATGCGCAACCATCGCCGCGCCGCCTATGGCGAGAAGCAGGGCTATGAGAAGCTCGCCGTCAATCCGGTGCCGCTGGTCGCTTCCGACCTGAAGCAGCAGGAGCTCGCCGCCCACGCCAAGGCCGCCTGGGACCGCGCCATCGAGCTTGGCGAGGAGCATGGCTACCGCAATGCGCAGGCGACCGTGATCGCGCCGACCGGCACGATCGGCCTGGTCATGGATTGCGACACCACCGGCATCGAGCCCGACTTCGCCCTGGTGAAGTTCAAGAAGCTCGCCGGCGGCGGCTATTTCAAGATCATCAACCGCGCCGTGCCGGAGGCGCTGCGCACGCTCGGCTACTCCGAAGCCCAGATCGGCGAGATGGAGGCTTATGCGGTCGGCCACGGTAATCTCAACCAGGCACCCGCCATCAACCCCGGCGCGCTCAAGGCAAAGGGTTTCACCGACGAGAAGATCGCGGCGCTCAACGCAGCCTTGAAGTCGGCCTTCGACATCAAGTTCGTCTTCAACCAGTGGACGCTCGGCGCCGACTGGGTGAAGGAGACGTTCGGCTTCACCGACGAGCAGCTCAATGACTTTTCGTTCGAGATGTTGCCGGCGCTCGGCTTCTCCAGGAAGGACATCGAGGCCGCCAACATCCATGTCTGCGGTGCGATGACGCTGGAAGGCGCGCCCTTCCTCAAGCCCGAACACCTGGCTGTGTTCGACTGCGCCAGCCCGTGCGGCAAGATCGGCAAGCGCTCGCTTTCGATCAACAGCCACATCCAGATGATGGCGGCGGCGCAGCCCTTCATCTCCGGCGCCATCTCCAAGACCATCAACATGCCCAACGATGCCACGGTGGAAGACGCCAAGGGCGCCTACATGCTGTCGTGGAAGCTGGCGCTGAAGGCCAACGCGCTCTATCGCGACGGCTCGAAGCTGTCGCAGCCGCTCAATTCCTCGCTGCTCGCCGATGTCGAGGACGACGAGGACGAAGCCCTCGAGCAGCTGATCGCCGCACCGGCGGCAGCGCGCGCGGCACAGATCACCGAGCGGATCGTCGAGCGCATCATCGAACGCGTGTCGCGCGAGCAGGAAAAGCTGCCCAGCCGCCGCAAGGGTTACACGCAGAAGGCCAAGATCGGTGGCAACACCATCTTCCTGCGCACCGGCGAATATGACGATGGCCGCCTCGGCGAAATCTTCATCGACATGAACAAGGAAGGCGCGACGCTGCGTGGCCTTCTCAACAACTTCGCCATCGCCATCTCGCTCGGCCTGCAATATGGCGTGCCGCTCGACGAATATGTGCACGCCTTCACCTTCACCAAGTTCGAGCCGGCCGGCATGGTGCAAGGCAATGACGCCATCAAGAGTGCGACGTCGATCCTCGACTACGTGTTCCGCGAACTGGCGATCTCCTATCTCGGCCGCAACGACCTCGCCCATGTCGACCAGTCCGACTTTTCGAACACCGCACTTGGCCGCGGCATCAGCGAAGGCAAGACGGATGCGGTCTCCAAGGGCCTGACCCGCGGCGCCTCGCCGGTGAAGCTGGTGTCGCGCGTCAGCGGCAACGATCCGAAAGGCTTTGCAGCCCCTTCGGGAGCCCCTGCCCGCTCGGTGCCGACAGCCTTTTCCGGCTCCAACGTGCTAGCGCTGAAACCGGCCAGCGACGAAGCGGTCGCCTACAAGCGCGACTATGAGGAACGGGCTAGGGAATTGGCCGAGGACATCGCTTTCGAGGAAGCGGCTGCTTCGGACGCCACGGCAGGCTTGTTCACCGACGCCGCGGCCGTTGAGGCGGCCGAAGCCAAGAAACTCGCCAACGACCGCCGCGCCAAGTCCCTGCTCCAGGGCTACACCGGCAATGCCTGCTCCGAGTGCCAGAATTTCACCATGGTGCGGAACGGGACTTGCGAGAAGTGCGATACATGTGGTTCGACGAGCGGGTGCAGCTGAGGAAATCTGAACGTGGTACCACACCCAAAGTTGGGTGTCTGAAAGCCAATGTTATGTACCTGGAGTGGCTCGGCAGACGCTCTTCAGGTAACTGAACGGGCGAGAAGAAAGGGATCGTGCGAGAAGTGCGACACCTGCGGTGACACAAACTCAGGAGGTTTCTTGAGCAAGTGGTGCCGCCCTCTCCTATCGGTGCGCGCATAGTTTGGTAACATTTCCAGCTAAACCGCCTCGAAAGACACGCCTCAACACGTTTTCCGCCGTTCCGAGAGGTGGGTGACCGAGGCTTTAGGTGAAGGAACGATTTTTCCGGATGCAAAGCGTCCGGAAAAATCCTCTGCAGAACAAACAGAGAATTGACCGCATGGAGGGCATACCGCCCGACGTACAACTAACGACAGCTCTCCTTTCACGACGGAATAGCCGGACAGGAATTTGATCGAAGCCGTTAGCGCCCAGGCGCCCAAGAATTAAGTGGAGTCGAAATTGTCGAACAACTGGAAATACGATCGCGCCAAGGACGCGATCGACGCCCGCATCAAGGAAGTCGAGGCAGTCACCGTGGTGGATTACAAGCGGGACACCTCGGTGACCTCGATACCGAAAAACAAGGCTTACCGCATGGATGCGGTTCACCTCTATGTCGACATCCTCAACCTGGAAGGCATGCTGGAAAGCACGCAGTCGGAAGGCGAAACCTGCCACAAGCGAACGCTGCGCTTCCTCAACCTGCATTAGCGGCCGTCCATCGCATTCTGGCCGCGTCCGACGCAATCCGCGTAGACTTCCACAATCAGCGGCTCCATGCGGTCGTCGCCAAGCCCTATGGCGAAGACGCGGAAGACGATCGCGTTAACCGCGCCGTCGCCATCGCACAGTTGATCAGCGACGTCCTGCTCGAAACTGGCGATGACGACGAGAACATCCCGGCAGCCGAGGTTCGAATTGGCATCGACAGCGGCCGGGCGCTCGTCGTCAACAACCGCCGCAACGGCAACCGTGAACCGCTGTTCCTAGGTCGTCCCGCCAACATGGCAGCGAAGATCGCATCGAATAGGAGCGACATCGGCATATATCTGAGCAACGAGGCGAGGAAGGCAATCGGGCTCGAAGATCTTGACGACGAAGACGTCCCTCTCACGCCACTCACGGAAGCCGAAATCGCAGATTGCCAGGAAGCGGCAAATCTTGGCCTGAGCAAGGATTCCGTCGTGTCCGACTGGCGTGCTGACAACAAGAAAAACCCGATCGGCGCCTTCGCGTTCACCCGGGCGGCTCCTCCTCTGCGCGACCTTGATCTCGGCTCTTACCCCGGGGAACTCGAAGCGGATGGAGACGATTTCGGTGTACGCCGACATCGACAACTTCACGGCATATGTCGATGCGCCGTGAGCATGTCGATTTCGGCTGCGGACCAGCGTTGAGCGATGCGGGTCAAGGTCTGGGAAAGCCAGGCGAGCGGATCGACGTTGTTCATTTTTGCCCTCTGCAGAAGGGTCGCCACGGTCGCCCAAGTTCGTCCACCGCCCTCGCTGCCAGCAAATAGGCTGCCTGATGGGGCGCTCGACGATGTTGGAGTCGATTTCGATGCGACCGTCCGTGAGAAAGCGTTCCAGCCTGCCGAGGCGATCCGCTACGCGCTCACCCGGCGCGAGGCGTTTTGGATTTTCCGGAGACTTTGCCCAGTTCCTTTTCCCACTGCTCGAAGAGGCTCGCGACGATGGCCGCGGACTTTTCCTGACGCAGCGCAGCGCGGCTATCGGCATCCTTGCCGCGGACCTCGTCCTCGACCTTCCACAGTTTGCTCATGGCTGTGACCGAGGCCGTCGCGCCCTGCGAGATCCCACTGATATGCAGTTCGTAAAACTTGCGCCGCAGATGCGCCCAACATCCTGGGTTGATCCGGGGTCACGGGTATCAATTTGTGGACGAGCCGCTCGGCGTGGACCCAGCACAGCGCATGCTGGCCAATGCGGAACTGGCCGGCATCATCGGAAACGACGGTATCGGCGAGAAAGCAGTGGTGGCGTATCGCCCCCCACATCGCCCCTTCGATGGCGACCCTGACTGGGTTGGGCTCAACCGCAAGCTGGTCAAGGCCCAGCGCCGCCAGATGCGCCTACCATGCGGCGCTGTCGGCAAATGCCTTGCGCCTCTTCATTGATGACGTAATCGCTGTGCCCGGCACGCAGCGTCGCCAAGAACGCCTCCCGTGACTTCGATCGTCCGGTGCGGAACGCGGTGAAGCGGCGATCGCCGATCTGGGTGGTGTAGCCGTCCTGGTGGGCGTGGCGCGCCGACGTATCATCTAGGGCGCCGTCGCCAGCCCGGCGCGCAGCACCTCACGGTCCTCCGCCGCGAAGGCCTCCAGGCCTTCCGAAATCAGCCGCACCACCTGGCGCTTCGAAATGTCGACCCCGATCCCGGTCAACAACCGCCGTCAACCGCTCCGTCGTCACCTGGCCTTGAATGTGGCAGGCCAGAATGAAGCGGCGCAGGTTCGCGCCCCAGCCGCCGATGATCCCCGCCGGCAAGGGCGCCACCATCGTTTCGCCGGTCGGTGTCACCCAGCGCTCGCGGCGATAGCGCACCACCTCGGCCGACAACGCCAGATCGCGCACCAGGATCGTCTCATACCCCTTGAAGCGAGAGCCCGCGGGTACGCTCACCGCAACCGTCACCGTGCGGCTCACGCGACCGCCATCGCGCTTGGCGCCGCGCCGCTGGCGCTTGCCAGAGGTCGGCTGCGTCGCCTTCTCCATGCCCGATGGCTTGGTCGGCTTGACCGGGGGACGCGGCGGCAGGTCCTTCAGCCGGGTGATCTCATCCTTCAGGGTCTGGTTCCGGTGCGTTGCGCCTGGTTCTCCATCTCAAGGCTCTCGACCCGGCCTTGAAGACCGCGCACTTCGCCGATCAACGCAGAAACCAGCCCGCGGAGTTCCGCAAGCGACAGACCTTTAAGCGAACCAGTCGGTGCTAGCGTCACGCAAAG
This sequence comes from Mesorhizobium sp. M1050, assembly GCF_040318715.1. Classification (NCBI taxonomy): domain Bacteria; kingdom Pseudomonadati; phylum Pseudomonadota; class Alphaproteobacteria; order Hyphomicrobiales; family Phyllobacteriaceae; genus Mesorhizobium; species Mesorhizobium sp. M1050. The sequence goes on from NZ_JAMYMV010000002.1 coordinate 95,254, forward strand.
GGTGAATCACGAACGCACCCGCCTGCAAACCCCCTCCGCCCGGAAATTGCCCCGGTTACGCTTCATCCCCCCTTTGTTCTCACGCGACTGTTGAAGTCGGGCTTGAGGAAGCGTGCGGGCTCGGTCGTTTCACGCTCAGCAGACGGAAGTCTGCCATCGGCTGCGCCGTCCTCAACCGCATGCTTGCCTGTGCACGCCCGCAATCCGTTCGCCGCCACCAACTCCCTCCACAAACATTTCGATGATTCACGTTTGGAGCAGCCGCCGAACGGCTGCGATAATGCCATCCTTCGTCGGGTAGAAATCCTGCTCAAGGGCGGGACTGAATGGCACGTGAATATCGGGAGCGCTCAGGCGAATGATCGGGCGCTTCAATAGATCAAACGCCTCTTCCGCCATCACTGCGGCGATTTCACTCGCGACGCTGCAGACGCGGTGCGCGTTATCGACGATTACAAGTCTACCGGTCTTTGCGACCGAGGTTTTGAACGACTCGTGGTCGAGTGGCTTCAACGTACGCGGGTCAATCACTTCCACGGAAATGCCTTCCTCGGCAAGCGCATTGACGGCTTCTATCGTCGGCCGAATTGCGCCTGCAATAGCGATAAGTGTTACGTCTTTTCCCTCGCGCTTCAAATCCGCTTTGCCAATCGGGATCACATGATCCGGATCTGTGGACAAGTCACCCTTGACTGCCCATAATCGATTGTCCTCAAAGATGAGTACAGGGTCGTCGTCGCGAATGGCCGATTTCATAAGGCCCTTGATGTCGGCTGGGCTGGTCGGGCTGATAATCTTGAGGCCCGGAACATTCATGAAAGACGGATAAGGCCGGTCGGCATGCTGCGCCGCGTTGTTCCCCTCCGGGTACATGCAGCAACGAACCACGATCGGAATGTTAATCTGACCTCCAGTCATATAACGCAACTTCGAGGCTTGGTTGATAATCTGATCCGAAGCAAGATAGACGAAACTGGCCATTGTCAGGTCTATGATCGGGCGCAACCCATTTATGGCAGCCCCGATTCCCATTCCGGTGAAACTGCCTTCAGAAATCGGCGTGTTCCAGACCCGATTCCTTCCGAGTTGCTCGATTAGTTTACCCCCGCCGTAGACCTCTACGTCTTCTCCCATCAAGATCACGCGCTCGTCACGCGTCATTTCCTCTAACTGCGCCTGCATGATCGCATCCAGATATGTCATCTGAATATAGGTGCGGGGCGTAACGGCAAGTTTCTGTGCATTAGTTTGCATTTCGATTAAGTCCTCGCTTGCCCAGCCACGAAGCTGTTGTGTCCTACGAGAGGGGCGACCTGAACATGTAGTCGGGCAGGGTTTCGCGGCGAGGCATGGGGCTGACCAAAGCAAATTGTACAGCCCGCTTGACGCCCTCGGCGACATCGTCCTCTATTGCTCTCACACTCTCTTCATTGACTCCTTGTTCTAGGAGCACGTTACGATATAGCGTGATCGGATCGCGGTCGCGTTTGTATCTCTCGAACTCTTTAACCGTTCGATACGGCACGCCCCGAACAACCATGCGGACACTGTGATCATCGAACCTATAGGTGTTAGCTACTATGAGAGTAGGCCCCTCACCCGCGCGTGCTCGCGTGACGGCCTGTGTCGCAGCTCCATAGACGGCGTTCACGTCCTGTCCGTCAACCGTTACCCCTGGCAAGCCGTAGCCCGCCGCCCGCAGCGCGATGTCGGTCTGCCCGTGACTTTGCGCCACCGAGGTGGTAATTGCATAGCCGTTATTCTCGCAAAGAAAGACGACCGGAAGCTTCCACAGCGAGGCCATGTTGAGGCTCTCATGGAAGGTGCCCTGATTCACCGCTCCATCGCCAAAAAAACAAAGGGTAACCTGATCGACGCCCCGCACCTTGGCGCTGAGCGCGCACCCCGCAGCAAGGGGGATGCCCCCTCCGACGATAGCCACTTCGCTGATGATCCCGACGGAATTGTCTGCAAGGTGCATCGAGCCGCCGCGCCCCTTACAAACGCCGACTTCCTTTCCCATAAGCTCGGCCATGAGCGCGTCAAGATGGGCACCCTTCGCAATCGAATGGCCGTGCGAACGATGCGTTCCGGTCATGGCGTCATCGTCCCGGAAGGCGAGACATGCCCCTACGATAGCGGCTTCCTGACCCACGCTTGAGTGGAACCAACCCGGGATCTTGCTATCTTTGAACTGGCGCATACCCTCTTCTTCGAATCCGCGGATACGAAGCATCCGCCGATAAGCTTCTAATCTCAGATCTCCGCTCAACTGCATGGTTCAAACTTTTCTCCAATATGAAGGTAAAATAAGCCGCCTTGGCAGAGCGCATGTTCTGTAAATTCATTGCGTATAATTAACGAAATTCCTGGTTCTATCACGAAATCCAGAACAAGAGCTTACCAGCAAACTATCTGGGCAGCGCGATTGGCTGCGCTATTAGGCTTGATGAGAATTGTCTGCTTTGCGGCCTCAGCTTTAACGGCCTCGGTTTCAAGAACGTTCTGGGGGATGAAACGCCGGAGAGGGATCGGCCTCGCAGTTGTCGGAGAAATCTTCCTCCTCGACCCCCTGCTCCACCGCGCCATTGTTGATCGGGGCGGCGTAGAGCCAAGAGCGCATACTGAAGCCGAGACTGTCCTTGGCAGCCAGGATGCCCATTTTGCGCGTGAACTCGCCGGAGCCGCCCGAGATGAGCTTGACCTCGGCAGCCCTTATAGCCTTCCCCCGCGCATTCATGACGAAGGCATCGTTGACGGACAGTAGATCGCATCAATTCCCTCCCTCTCAAACTCGTCATAGAGCTTTTCGAAGTTAGGCAGTTGGTAGGTCGAACGGGTCGGGGTAAAGGCACCACGCAGTGAAAACATGATGACGCGGTTGCCTCTGAAGCAGTCGTCGGAGGTCTTGTCTTCCCAGCGGTATGGGTTTGGCCCCTGGATGGTCTCATCGCGGACACTCGTGCGAAATCTCATTTTTCACGGTCATCAATGTTGCTCCTCTAGAAGAAAACTGATGCATGGCTTTCTCGGTCGGGCCGACGCAACGTCCATCTCGGCCGGCATCCCGCGCATGAGATGAGGCCTTTCCGGCTCCTGTTTCTTTGCCATCCAGTTGAAGGGACCTTTTGGCTCCGCGTCTTCGCCGCCCGCACCGAACGACCAGGTTGGTATTGGTGATCTGAGTGCCTTTGTGCGGCTCGGGCGGGCCTTCTACGCTGATGGCCTGGAATGGACATGGATGACCGCTTCTCGTCCTTGAGGAAAAATCGGTAGTGATCGGATGGGTCCGTGTCTAAAGAGGCATGTGATGGGTCAACTGTGAAAACGCGCAAAAGCCCCGGTTCGCGGAATGGGTTCAGCGCCTTTAGGATTGCGGGTGAAACGCCGACCTTGGCTTGAGTGACCCTTAGATAGATGCCTTCGACACGCACATGCGGATGAAGACCGGTCAAAACGGCGAGCGCCACGCGTTGGCCAGTCGTGCACAATACAGCTGCCGAGCACGGACCTCTGGAGTGGACCCTGTCCCGATGTTCAACTGGGGTGGGCTCGGTCTTCTCAGGCGTTTCCATCGAGCTTTGCGACGTCAGCAATGGCCTTGTTCCTAGTGCTCTACGTGCTTCCTCTGGGTTCCAGTGAGTCTGACGCAAGTGCGGTGCCATTTGACTTAAGGCTAGGCAATCACACTACGTTTGCAGCGACAGGGCGTAGTCGGAAGAAATCCGCAAGCCTTATTTTGTTCGAAGCGGGACAAGAATGTCGGAAGCCCTAACAAAAGGATGGGCCGGGCCGGTGCTACCGACAAGCGGCGTGACCTGCCCCTGCAAATGTCCTCGCTTTGAGGTCGGTCTGCGAGATCGGCAATTTCTCTTTGGGTGCGCGCATGCAGAAGAGGCGGTATGGGCTTGAATATTGCAGGCACGGTCTCAAGCTGTCGAAACGGTGCCGGCATGCGGATTCCAGGGAATGACCGGACAGGCTTGTCCGGCTTCAGATTGGAATAGCCGTCCGGCATCACCGGAATACGCAGCCGGCAGGTGGTTGTGAAGTTCGCCATTGATCTCCGCCGCCCGGAACTGCATGAGCATAGCGCACCCGTGGAACGACCAGCGCATCGGCTGCTTCTTGGCCGTCCGCTTTCCGACGAGTGAATTCACTGCCGATTTGGCGAGAGCTGGCGACGCGAAGCCCAGCCCGGTTGCGGTTTCCGTAGTTGACGATAGCACTGCGGTTCGAACGGACAGGTCAGGAGCTGCGCGCCGAGGCTGTGAAGCCGTGCGATCCGGACCTGGCTTCTTCCTGCGAATCCTTCAGGCTCGGCAGAAGACGCTCCAAGTCGCGGATCGCGCGATGGACCTGCCCATGCCAGACCCCCCATTTCATGGCTCTGCGTCTCTGTCGATGGAGGAAACGATTTCGGGGAGATCGGGCATGTGATCGGCGATCTGCTGAATGGGCTGCATCTTCAAAGCGATGTGTGGAACCAGTTGATGATATGGGTCATCAGTTTCGGCATAGCGCAGGGCAGGCGCTTAGGAATTTCTGCGCCATCCGAAATCACGGAGAGTTCGCCGAAGCCGCGCCGAAGTGCATGCAGAGTTCGGTCTCGGATTGCTTGTTGGTCGGTGCCGCCGGTGATGAAATAGCGGCCGCCGAGATGCTGATGACGAACTCCTTGCAACGATCACAGGAAGCTGCATTTCGAGCTGCCGTCGTTCACTTGTTTGAAACCTCGCCCGCCATGTTTCCTGCGCGATCTGGTCGTCGAGCCGCTCGCCGATCATGATGGTGCGCTTGCGCACGGTCGCATGCGTCTCGGTGGCCTCAATGGGCTGGAAATCGGCGGGCACGTTCGCCGCCTGCCGGTAGGCATCATGCTCCCCAGCCGCATTGTCAATTCCATCAGGTCGGCCGTCGCTCGATCGGGACCGATTTCCTTCAGCGGCGCGAAGGCGCCGACTATGCCCGAGTAACACTGCCGACACAGCATCCGGCGCGGATTACGAACTCAACGATACCGAAGACGGTCCGTATCCGGCGCGTCGTGTGGTCCTTGACCGGCCGGACATGTGGCAATCCGCGCAGATCCGGCGAAAGGGGGAATATGTCTCCGCCTCATAGTTCACGACCGCGCTCTGCGGCGCCGCCATGATCTTCTTGACCTCGTCGATCGAGAAGCCGATGTCGCTGTCAACAAGCCCCCATCTCATGTCGATGCGGCCCTCCTTCCGACAGATGTCGCCAAGTTCGTTCCTGCTCTCGGTCGTAATCGTCCATTCACCGCCTTCGTTTTGTCTCCGAACAAACGATGCGGATGGACTGCTCGGGCCGTATCCGCCCCCCAGAAATTACCGGCATCGTCCAATGTACGACGATGTTGGGCATGCGACATAGTCGGTTTAATCTATTGCCTTGAACCCAGGGAGTTTTTCTTTGGCGCGCATATTGCATCGTGTCATCCGCAAACGCGCAACGGATCGACAATCGTGCGGAGAATGTAGAGATGTTAGCACAATACTTTCTGCCACGGCCTGCGTCCAGCCATTCCTGCGTCGGGACGTTCCACATGCAGAGGTCTGTCCTCGGCGGACGCCAATTCTGCAACTGGTCCAAACCGTTCGGTCTTGGATCTCCGCAAAGGGTGCACTGCCACGGCAACTGGGAAGGGCGACCAATGATCCATGCTGGAATGATTTCGCGTATCCGTGCACTTGCCCTGAGCATAGTCGCGCTGCAAACTCTGATGACCTGGGAAGCGGCGGACGTCGAGGCCCCGCGAGCCGAATCCGAGATCAGAAATTTCCTGCTGAGCAACGGCATGGAGGTGGTCGTCACCCGATCACCTTGCGCCGATTGTCACGCACATGGTCTGGTACAAGGTCGGCAAACGCTGATGAGCCACTCGGCAAATCTGGCATCGCTCATTTCTTGGAACATCTGATGTTCAAGAACCCGGAGAAGCCACCCGGCCGGCGAGTTTGGGACAAAGGTCCGGAGATCGGCGGTGAGGAGAGCGCCATCACTTCGTCCGACCAAACCGCTTACTTTCAGACGGTCACGCCGGAGGCGCTCCGGACGATGATGGAATTCTAAGCTGACCGGATGCGCCATCTCGTATCCACCGACGCGGTGATGGTGCCGGAAGCGCAATGTCATTCTGGAGGAGCGGCGCTCGCGCGTCGAGGGCGATCCCAACCAGCTTCTCTTCTTAATCTGGACCAATCGGTGGCGGGATATCTGCTGCCGCGGGCAAGTGCCCCTAAGGAGATTGAAAAGCAATGACGATATTCAACCGATTGCCCTCGAGACCACCAAGTGGACCGCAAGGGCAACGAATCCCCCCCAGGTACCGGAAATGCGCGAGGGCATCTAGTTGTGTCTGATCGTCGCTGTTGGGGCACCGAGCCAATCGAGGCAGCGCAGCCAAGTATCCGTCAGCGAATTCAAGATGGCAACCCAGAGGAGCACACCCAGAGGAGCAAAGCCAATGATGCATCCCGATTTCATGAAGCGTTTTGACCTTACCGGCCGTTCGGCGCTGGTCACCGGCGGCGCGCGAGGCATCGGTCTGGAAATTGCGCACACGCTAAGGATGGCCGGCGCCTCGCTCATTGTGGCCGATCTCGACCTGGATGCTACCAGGAAGGCCGCAGCCGATGTAGGTCCCGACGTCGGCGCCTTCCGCTGCGACGTCACCGATCCACAGTCGGTGCGCGACCTAGCCGCAGCGATCGGCCCTTGCCCGGATATTCTCGTTAACAATGCCGGCGTCGGACGCGAGGGGCGGACGCGAGATACAAGCGACGACGACTGGCGGTGCGTGATCTCCGTTAACCTCGACGGCGTGTTCTATTGCTGCAGTACCTTTGGCGCGGCGATGGCTGAGCGCGGTTCGGGCAACGTCGTCAACATTGGTTCGATGTGCGGCTTCATCGTTACGAAGCCGCAGAACGATCCAGCCTACCACGCTAGCAAGGCTGGCGTGCACATGCTCACAAAGACCTTCGCCTGCAAATGGGCAAAATTAGGCGTTCGCGTCAACGCTGTCGCTCCAGGATACATCCCCACGAAGATGACCAATAACAGCAACGACATTTCGACCTGGGTCGAACTCACGCCGATGGGCCGCTTGGGCCGCACGGAGGAGATCGCAAATGTTGTTCACTTTCTCGCCAGCGACGCCTCCAGCTACATGACCGGCGCGGTTCTTAACGTGGACGGAGGGTACACGAGTTGGTGAGTGCAGAATAACGAGGATCGTTAAGGGCCGTGTACGGACGTTGGTGCACGGAGCGTGGCGGATCTCGATCTTTGATGACGCGGGCTACGCTTCCTTTGCCTTCCGGCGAACGGACTGCGGGGCGTGCACAAGCAAGCATGCGGTTGAGGATGGCGCAGCCGATGGCAGACTTCCGTCTGCTGAGCGTGAAACGACCGAGCCCGCAGCCGTGGTCCGATGATCGATTTGTATCGCCCGCTGGCGATCTCGACCCGCGCGCGCCTGCCGCGGCCGGTGGAAGCTTGGCATTTCATTCGCCCGTCTCTGCTGATTGCGGCTATGCCGGTCCCTTGGGTCGGGAGGTCTATCGTCGGTTGGACAGATCGATTTACTGCGGTTTTTGAACGGCAAGGCGGACAAACGCGCGCGGTTGGCCGCATCTGACTCTATGACAAGGTTCTTCGCCCCTTGCCTGGGTGGATGGCTGATTGATTTCGGCGTTGCGTCGGCGGTTTTCGCCGCACTCGCCGTTATGCGGACGCAGTTTGCCCCTCGTGCCAGACGAAGCGGGTGAGATTGTAGGCAAGGTTGGCCATGCCGATCTTGGTCCTGGCGCGGGCGATGCCGATGGTGCGCACGAACAGGCCCATCCTGGATTTCTGCTGCGCGAAGACGTGTTCGACGAATGCGCGGGTTTTCGATCTCCGCCCATTGGCCCGCGACGTCGCCTCGCTCATCGGCCGACCCTTCGGTTTCTTCTGGGGGATGTCAGAGACGTAGCCGTTCTTCTCCAGCCACTCCTCGTTCTTTTTCGAGCGATAGGCCGTGTCGGCCCACACCGTCGAGCCGGTGTTGCCGCGGTTGAGCACATTGCGAAGCTGCGCGCCGTCATAGGCCGCCGCGCTCGTGACGTTCCATCCCCGGATGAAGCCGTGCCGGCGATCGATCGAGGCATGGTTCTTATAGCCGAAGGCGGGAATGGCGATGTCGCGTTGCTGCGCCTTTCCCTCTTCGGCGACCTTGGCTTTCGAGAACTTCACCGTCCAGCGTGCATCGCGGTCCTTCTGGCGCAGCTTCGCGGGCTTGTTCTTCCACTCGTCCGGAACCTTGCCTGCCTTGATGTCAGTCTTCTCGGCGTCGGTGTTGCGCTGCTTGGGCGCCGCCACGATGGTGGCATCGACGATCTGCCCGCCCATCGCCAGGTAGCCGGCCTTGCCGAGGTGCTTGTCGAAACGGGCGAACAGGTTGTCCACCGCGCCGGCCTGTGTGAGATGCTCCCGGAACAGCCAGATCGTCTTGGCGTCCGGCACCCTGTCTCCGAGACCCAGCCCGAGGAAGCGCATGAAGGATAGTCGGTCCTGGATCTGGAACTCGGCCTGGTCGTCAGACAGGCCGTAGAGCGCCTGCAGAACCATGATCTTGAACATCATCACCGGATCGTAAGGGGCCGACCACCCTTCGCGCCATCGGAACGCTTCAGCGCCTTGGCCAGTGGCTTGCGGAAAACCTCCCACGGTACCAGCGCGTTCAGCTTCTCCAGCGGATCGCCAGCCTCGCTCAACCGGACATATCGCTTCATCAATGTCCCAGAAACCAGCCTGTCCCCGCATCCACTGCCTCCGCGCAAATCAATGCGTCGAGTGAATCAAAATCCGGTTCCAAAGGCGGAGTGGTGCACGAGGCGGTCTATGGCCGCGACTGTCATGGCGGGACCTGGAAAAACGTCCGACCATCCGGAGAAAGGCTCGTTGGCGGTGATGGCGATGGAGTGTCGTTCGTATCGGTGAGCGATGAGCTCGAACAGGGCACTGGTCTCCACCTGGTCCTTTCGCACATAGGACAGCTCATCGAGGACAATGAGGTCGTACTTGTCGAGTTTGTCGAGCATCGCGGGGAGACTGAGCTCGCGGCGAGCGGCCTGAAGCTTCTGCACCATATCGGTGGTTGTGGAAAACAGGACGCGGCGACCGCATCGATGAGGGCGTGGCCGATGGCGGCAATCAGGTGCGTCTTGCCGGTGCCGCTCTGACCAAAAATGAGGATGTTGCCGCCGCTTTCGATCCAGCCTTCCCCGGTAGCCAGGGAAAGCAAATGGGGCTTTCGGATACCGGAAGGGAAGTCGAAATCGAAAGTGGCGAAGGTCTTGCCGGCAGGCAACCCGGACTGTTCGCGATGGCGCTGGATGCGTCGAGAGGCGCGCTCGGCCATCTCGATCTCGAGCAGGCAGGCGAGAAGGTTGGCCGCGGGCCAGCCATCTCGATCGGCGGTGTCGGTGAGATGCTTCCAGTTGCGGCTGATGCTGGGCAGGCGCAGTGCCGACAGCAGGGTGGGCAACACGGCGGCAGCCTGATCCTTGGTCCGGCTCATCACAGCACCTGTGCGTTGGCGAGCAAATGGTTGTACCTGGCGAAATCGGGCGGTGGAATAGTGACGTCTGCACGGCTTCTGACCGTGGGCAGGAACTCGCTCCTCAGCTTGGCGACATCGGGGAGTTTGCCTCTATCGAGCGCAGCCTCGATACGCAGGGCCAGAGCATCGACGCAGTTGCCGTTGGCGGCGATATCGAGGAGGGCGACCATGTCGCGGCAGGCCTGCCGGGCGTCGAGAGCGGCATCGAGCGCCTGCCATGCCCGGGCATAGGCATGGGTGGGGAACAAGGCGTTGCGGTAGACCAGATAGCGCAGGGGCCTGGGGCTTGCGCTTCAGGTTGCCGATGAAGTGCCGGAAATCGATATTGTGTCCTCGCTGCGAATGTTTGACGCGGACCCGGTCGACGGTCATCACCCGGTCCGGCCCGAGGAAGAACTCAACCCGGTCATCGTAGAGATGGGCATGGAGCCGGTAGCCGATGAGGCGCGAGGGTACCGAATAGGTGATACGGTCGACGCTGAGGGTGCTGTTGCGCGTGACGTCTGCGCTGACCAGGGTAAAATCCGTGGTTCGCTTCGGCGGCAGCGGTTTGAGTGCGCGGCGCTCATCATCCACGAGCCTGGCCCGGCGTCGGTTCTGCTTGGCCACCTCCTGATCGACGAAGCGGCGGTAGTCCTCGATGCTGGTGAAATCGCGGCTGCTCCGGCGGCGAAGGGCCTGATCGAGCCGTCGCTTCAGGTGGCCATTGGGAGCTTCGATTGAACCGTTCTCATGGGCGACACCTTTGTTGTTGCGCGTCGGCGTCATGCCATAATGTCGGCACAGCGCTTCATAGTTGCGGGTGAAATCGCGCTGGGCGTCGGCGTCGAGGTTCTTGTAGGCGGCCGATAACGAGTCGCTGCGGAGCTCGGCGGGTGCGCCTCCCAGCTTCCACAGCGCATCTTGCAGGTGCTCGGACAGAGCGGTGAAGCTCTCTCCACCCAGCACGACCGCTGAATCCTCCCAGCCGCTACTGGCGAGGCGAAAATGAAAGAGGCGATGGTCGAAGCGCTGGCCGGCGATGGTGACGTGCAAATCGTCAGCGACGGTGAAATCCAAGAGGCCTTGCCGGCCCATCACGTGATGCTGTGGGAAGAAGATCTCCTTCTCGCCCCCATTCAGTGCCCGCCACCGGGCAATCCGGCGCTCGAGGGTCCGCCTGACGCCATCGGGAACGGCGGCCTCCCCGAACTCGTCCTGCACAGTCTCGAAAATGGTGACGGAGAGGATGCCGCTGATCTTCAGCAGCTCCTCCACGCGTGGCCATATCTGTTCCAGGGGGTCGGCCCGGGTACGCCAGTGCCGCTCGCGCTTCTTCTGTGATGGCAGGTGCGGATTCTTGTCGATCCGGCGTGCGCTACGTTCGCTGATACCGGCCTTGGCGGCCGCAACGGCCTGGGTGTGGTGACGACGCTGAGACATGTAACGATGTACCTGTTGATCGGTGATGTGGAGGCCAGCCATCGGTACCTATCGCTGCTATGTTCGATAGGTGCTCCGATACCACCACTCCACGCGCCCCGATCAGAGCCCCCTCGCAGGGACTTCTGTCGCGCCCGCCCGTCAGACCCGCTCTCCGGTCGGGGCTTCGCCCCTCCCTACGACCGGGCCTGACGGGCGATCCCCCACCGGCCATCATAGTCGTCGCTGAACCGGCCACCGTAGTTGTCGCCGCGCACCGATAGGCCCATGTGATGGCGAGCATGACGACGACGATGAGGCTTGCGAGCTTCTCTGGATTGGTGATGTGGGTGTCCTCGATATTGAGGCCTCGTGTCTTGGTATCGCCGAACAGGCATTCGATCCCCCATCTCTTTCGATAGTCGTTGAGGGCCTGCTTGGGATCGGGGCGGTTGGTGGCCACGATCAGCCATTCGCCAGTGCCAAGGCGTTTGGCGGCAAAACGAAGAGGTTCGCACGTGGTGCCCGCCGTGCCGTTGATGTGCCCGACGAGGGTTGCGCATCGGGCCCGCCTGCGCCGCAAGAGCGTGGCGAGCGACCATGCGCGACCGTCCTCGAGGGTGACGGTCATGTCGACCTTCACGCGGATGGCGAAGGGGATATCGTTTTCGTTGAGGAAATCCATCCATTCGGCACCGATGAACTCGCGGTCGGCGAGCAGGCAGCGGATGGAGGCCGCAGGGAACAGGCTGAGATAACGGCGCATCAGCGCGACGCGGTGACCCGTGTCGGAGTTACCCTGATGCGGTAGTAGGGTAAACAGCAACGGCACCCGGAAGCGCCTTGTGACGATCGCCAGCATCAAGATGTTGATGTCGCGCGATCCGAGCTTCCAGTTGGTGCGATCGAGCGCCAGATATTTTGGTCGCTCCAGATTGAGCATGTAAACCACAAGCTGTGCCGCCACGGCCTGGTCGAGCCGGACGAACTGGAAGAACCGCTGCAACCGCCGATACTTCGAGGCATGCTGCGCCGGACCGCATAGATGCACGGCCAGATGCGAAAGGTTGACGCTGCGCGACTGGGCAAGCCTGGCGATCAGCGCCGCAAGCGTCGCAAGACGCCTCTTGCTCAGTGCAAAGTGCCAACCTAACGTCTCGATGAGAGCGGAATGAATAAGTGTCATGGGCGAAGATCCTTTGCTGAGGAATCTTCAATCCAAACACATCATCCCGTTCTCACCCTGACTGTCGTGTACCGTGCCAGTGATCTTAAAGCTCTCGGCCATCGCCGTTGCGGGCGCTGAAGACCATGAAATATTTTTTCATCGTCTCTTTCTGCTCCCAAATGCCGTTAAATCCGGACGGCATAAAGAAGCTATCGCCTTTGACGAAGGTATTTTTACGTCCGTCCTCTTCGATGATCGTGACTGAACCCTCAATGACGTACATGAATTCGTCGTCAGGGTAATTCTTGAGTTCTTCGGTATACTGAGTTGCTTCCCAGATACCCACATAAACTTGGCCGGGTTGAACACGCTCCCCTACATAGAAGCGGTGCCTGCGCTCCTTCGGTTCACCGGCAATGACGTTATTATGGGAGATCGGCTCCCAAGGTGTCATACCGGTGACGGGATCGCCGTCAGGGGTCAGGCGTATGACTCGGATAGGTTCAGACATTTGTTCACTTCCAATGTTGAAGGTTTCGTAGAAGGCCATCACTCAACTGGGCACCGTCATTGCCCGGCGCTTGCCAGAAGTCTCTGGACGTAGCCGCGGCTCGCTGACGAAGCAGTATCTGATTGATCAGGCGCAGCGTCGAAGCCAGTAATACTGCCAATCTCTGTCGTTATCCGGCCATGCGTAATATTCACTAGGTAAGCGTTCGCCCAGCATGTTCACCAAAAGACTTGAACAACCGCAATCTCTAGCGGAAACGGCGCGAACTGAACGGCGCCAGATTATAGTCGCTGCGGCCTTTACATATTAGGTCAGAAACAGTCTTTCCAATGATCGGGCCTATCCCAAAACCGTGGCCGCTTAAGCCAGCCGCAACAAACAAGCCTTCAGGCTTTTGCAAAGCATCGATGACTGGTAGCTCATCAGGCATGTAGTCTATATAACCGGCCCAGCCGCACTCGAACTTGATCGGCCCGGCGCTCGGATATTCTTCCAGAAACAGTTTTGAGGCTCGCGCCAACCCCTTCCAGTCGGGACGGGGATCTAATGTACGATGTGTCGTAAAATCGGAAAACTCCCCCATCACGCTCTGTACCAGGGGTTTTCCGAGGCTGAAGCGAACATTTTGCCAGTTACGCACCGCCAGTGGCAGAAACTTCAACCCGTGGGCGAAGCTATCAAGCATCAGGTCGTGGAAGCCATCTTCCGCCACAGCGATATTCACCTTCCCGTCTATACGCTGTCGGTAAGCACATTTGCCCCAAACCACTAGTTTTCGCATCTCGATAGGCACTACGCCGGTACGGCCAACAGACCCGCGAATCCAAAGCGTTGGATGCTCAATCGCAAAGGGCTTTAAGAGGCGGCCCGTCCATGCGCCCGCGGCTAACACGATCGTTTCGCAATCAAGCCGGCCATGTTCCGTCTCGACTGCACAGACAGCACTATTCCGCACATCGATGGACTTTGCTGAGGTAAAATCAAATATTGTGGCTCCGAGCCGCGAGGCCCCCCGAGCAAAGGCCGGGGCGACCTTCTCAGGTTCCGCGCTGCCATCGGTCGGCGTGAAAAGCGCACTCTGGCAGTCGCGAGCGTCGTAGTACGGGAGTAATTCGGCGACCTCGCCGGCCGTCAGAAGCCTGGTGGTGAGGCCGAACTCGCGGGCGATTGGCATGAAGGCTTCAGAGCGTTCCGTCATTTTCCGATCATAGTTCACGCGCATCTGGCCTTGCTCACGCCAATCTACGCTTTCGCCCAGCTCGGCCTCAATGCCACGCCATATTTGGAGGCAGTCAAGCATCATTTGTATTTGGCTTGGGTCGCGTCCCTGAGTGCGAACGGCGCCCCAATTTCGGCTGGATTGCTCGCCATTGATACGACCTTTCTCTACCAGCGCGACCCGCTTTCCGGCCCTAGCAAGATAGTAGGCAGTTGCAGTGCCGACTATGCCGCCGCCAATTACGACTGTGTCGAATTGAAGGGCCATCTCAAAAAGCCGCCTTACATGAAGCCATCTGGTTAGTGCTCTCCGGCAAAACTGATTGAAACGCACCCATCTGCGGACGTACCGTTCGTTCAAGCGGACTTCCGAAATCCGCTTCGGAATGGTGTTCTGATCGAATCCATCTGGCTCCGACTTTTTCAACAGCCGCGCCGAACCTCAGACCAGAGCGTCGGCGGGTTGAGTTCACGCCGTTACTCGCGGCCCTGGCGCGGGCCGTCCACACGGGAAAAGCGCGGCGGTATGTCCCGCAGCCAGTACCGGCTGTCGGCTTGAATGATTTCGACTGCCTTCGCTTGGTCGCGTTCCGCCAGCGCCGCCCAGAATGAGCGTTGGGTTTCGATGACCCGCCTCATGCGCCCCGGCTTGTCGTCCGCCCGAACGAGTGCGCCGACGATGTAGAAGCGACGATAAAGCGACAATACATGTTCGGCTAGATAGCGGTTGTGGACATGCTTCACTATCCGCTCGCGGACTTGCAATAGGGTTTCCGAGTATTCCGGCACACTGCCGGTCTTGATGCTGTCAACGTCTAACAGGATCATGCGGCAAATTTCGACATTGGAATAGGTCATGAAATCGTTGGCCAGCGCCTGATGGACCCACAGGCTGACTTCGTATAGGTCCACGATCTCGGCTTCGGTGAAGTCGGCCACGCAAAAGCCCTTACGGGGGCGGCTGGTGATCAGGCCCAGCCCTTCCAACTCGCGGGCGGCTTCGCGTAAGGGACCGCGGCTCACCCCAAGTTGCTTGGCAAGGTGAACCTCGTTGAGCCGCGCACCCGGCTTCAAGGCGCCTTGGGTGATGAGCCTGATAAGTTCGTCGCGAACTACCTCGGAGAGGTTGGGAGACTTCATTTGATGGACGACGTCCTCGTACATCTACACCCCTCTGCTGGAACGGGTTGCCGGTTTGACTTCCCGATGATTGGGAGAGGTTTACACCCCCACCCTCAGTTTGTCAACTGTCAACAGTTTACAGGATGCCACGCTGCTGCTACTTCCCCTCACCCAGATCATCCGAGGCGAAACTGGTCGGCCTGACGTCGGTCCGTGAAGCGAGCGCCTGCCCGTCTAGAAGGAATATTGCCATGTCGCCTCCCAAGCCCGGGCCGATGAGCCTCGTGCCGTTCGTCAGCGTGGAGAACATGATGCGAATCGTCATCGAGCGGGGCGTCGAGCACATGCTGGTCGAACTTGCCGACTTCATCGAGGAGGATTTCCGCCGCTGGCCGCAGTTCGACAAGACCCCCCGGGTCGCCGCTCATTCGCCCGACGGCGTCATCGAACTGATGCCCACATCCGATGGCCGCAGCTATGGCTTCAAATATGTCAACGGCCATCCCAACAATGTCCGCTCGGGCCGCCAGACCGTGACGGCTTTCGGCGTGCTGTCGGACGTCGGTACCGGGTATCCGGTGCTCCTGACGGAGATGACGATCCTAACCGCTTTACGGACCGCGGCCACCTCGGCGCTGGTCGCCAAATACCTGACCCCAAAGGGGGCAAAGGTGATGGCGATGATCGGCAATGGCGCGCAATCGGAATTCCAGTGCCTCGCCTTCAAGGCGATCTGCGGCATCGAAACCGTCCGGCTCTACGATATCGAAGCGAAGGCCACTGAAAAGGCGGTCCGCAACTTGCAGGGCAAGGGACTGGACGTAGTCGCCTGCAAGGACGGCGAGGAGGCAATGGAGGGCGCGCATATCATCACCACCTGCACCGCAGACAAGCAGTTCGCGACCATTCTGACCGACAACATGGTAGGTCCCGGCGTCCATATCAACGCGATCGGCGGCGACTGCCCCGGTAAGACCGAACTGCACCGCGATATCCTTCTGCGTTCGGACATCTTCGTGGAATTTCCGTCGCAAACTCGAATAGAGGGTGAGATCCAGCAGCTTCCCGAAGACCATCCGGTGACGGAAATCTGGCAGGTCATGACCGGCGAGGCCGTCGGCCGGACCAGCGACAAACAAATCACCTTATTCGACTCGGTCGGATTTGCCACCGAGGATTTCAGCGCGCTGCGCTACCTTAAGACCTTGCTCAAGGAGCACCCGCGCCAGGATATGCTGGACATGCTCGCCGATCCGGACGATCCGCGCGATCTTTTCGGCATGATCGAACGTTACGGCAAGGCAGCGGAGGCGTTTTGATGAAAGTTGATCTCCCGAGCCTAACCAATGCGGATATTAAGAAACTAACCGAATGGCGCCGCAACCTCCACCGCCATCCGGAACTGTCTGGCGAGGAGGAGCGCACTGCCGCGACCGTCGCCGCGATGCTTCGCGAGACCGGCCCGAACAGTATCCTCACGAAGATTGGCGGCCACGGCGTGGCCGCGATCTATGACAGCGGCAAGCCCGGCCCGCGGGTGCTCCTGCGCTGCGAACTTGACGGCTTGCCGATCGAGGATATCGCCGACATTCCCTATCGCTCCACCGTGTCCGGCAAGGGGCATCAATGCGGTCATGACGGTCATATGGCGATGATCGCCGCGATGGCGCGCCTTCTCGGCCGGAAGCATCCGCAAAGAGGCGCGGTCATCCTAATGTTTCAGCCCGCCGAGGAAGATGGATCCGGCGCGCGCAAGGTGGTCGAGGATGCGGCTTTCGCCGAGCTCAAGCCGGATTTCGCCTTCGCGATCCACAACATGCCGGGTGTCCCGTTTGGCCAGGTCCGGATCGTTGACGGTCCTGTCTGCTGTGCATCGCGCGGGATCATGCTGAAGCTGACCGGCAGGACCGCCCATGCCTCGCAGCCGGAGACGGGTGTGTCGCCGATGCCGGCAATCTCGCGCCTAATGCCAGAGCTTTCGGCGATGAGCAGCCCGGGCGGCACCTCGACAAGCGATCCCGAGTTCACGCTGGTCACGATCACCCATACTGACATGGGTGCCCCCGCCTTCGGCGTGGCCCCCGGCGAGGCGAACCTCTTCGCCACCCTGCGCTCCCTAACGGACGAGGGCATGACGGCGCTGATCGAAAAGGTTGAGGCGCTCGCCCGAAAGGTTGCGCAGGAGAACGAACTCAAGCTCGAAATCCGCTATACTGACGTTTTCGTGACCTGCCGCAACGACACCGTCGCCACCTCGATTGTTTGCGATGCGCTCGACCGGATCGGCGTCGCTCACGGTCCGGGAACGCTTCCTTTGCGCGGTTCGGAGGATTTCGGATATTTCGGTCGCGGTGCGAAGATCGCGTTAATGATGCTCGGCTCGGGCGAGGACCTGCCTGCCCTGCACAATCCGGATTACGACTTCCCTGACGACCTCATTCCGATCGGCGCGCGAATATATGCGTCAATTGTAGGCGTTGCACGGATCTGGAGCGTGGCGGATCTCGATCTTTGATGACGCGGGCTACGCTTCCTTTGCCTTCCGGCGAACGGATTGCGGGGCGTGCACAGGCAAGCATGCGGTTGAGGATGGCGCAGCCGATGGCAGACTTCCGTCTGCTGAGCGTGAAACGACCGAGCCCGCAGCCGTGGTCCGATGATCGATTTGTATCGCCCGCTGGCGATCTCGACCCGCGCGCGCCTGCCGCGGCCGGTGGAAGCTTGGCATTTCATTCGCCCGTCTCTGCTGATTGCGGCTATGCCGGTCCCTTGGGTCGGGAGGTCTATCGTCGGTTGGTTCGACCGCGTTAGCGCGAGGCGGAGTGACGACAGTCGCCCCCCGCGCTGTGATCGATGACTGCGGCGTAGGCGGGCGGTCTATTATAGGCACCGTCGGCAGTGAACCGTCCGATCGGACCCGGACCAATCTGGTCGAGCAGGGGCTCAACTTGACAGACATCGCCAGTGTGCTGATCCGTCATGGTATGGGCAATGATCTCGCCGCTATCGGCATGCAGTGCCAGATGCAGCTTTCGCCAACCACGGCGGGATCTGGCGCCATGCTTCTCCTCCAGCCACTGGCCCGCGCCGTAAACCTGAAAACCAGTGCTGTCCACCAGAACATGCAACGGTCCGGCAGGTGGAACCTGATTTTCGGGCCGCTTTCCGGCAGATCGCCATGTCTGCGCCCGACGGCTCAGGTGGTATGATCGGGCACAGCGAATGCCAGCCCCATCAATTGCAGTACAGAACAAGTCTCTGCTTGGGCTCAGCCGCAGGCCAAACAACAGGTACAGCGTCAAGGCGGTCTTGATCGCCAGATCGGAATAGCGGTGCTGGCCGCCCCGGGTCTTGCGTCCTGGTACTTGCCATCCGCACAGGGCATCCGGTGTCAGCCACAAGGCCAGGCTGCCACGCCGACGAAGTCCCGCCTCATACTCCGGCCACTTCGCCACCCTGAGTCTTATCTTCTCGATACCATGACGGCGGGCGCTATTGTGTTTGAAAGGAATGACTAAACGATAAGGGCTGTTGACGTTCCGTCCTGCCTAACTCAGACCGCTAAACGATCCGTGCCAACGCCCTGCCGCGCTGATTTCGGCGGACCCTAGTCACGGCTTCCGCTCCACCAGGGCCTGGAGGCGGCGGCGGTGAATTTCGAATGCGGAGCGTTGTAAGTCGGAAGCACTGGATCATGCGCTCGCAGCGGCACATGCGAATTCTCCGCCCGGTTATTCAATCCCTTGTGCGAACGGTGTACGAGCACGATGCCGCGTTCCGGAAGCAATTTTTGTCCGATGTCAGACGAAGGCGGCTATGCGAAATAGTGGTCTCAAAGCCAACACATTGTATCAAAGAATTTTTTCGTTTGGCACGATACATGCTTGTTATGAGCGCCGGTGGTCTTCTGATAGGTCTTTGGCGATGGCAATCGCTAACGCAAAATTCCACCTTCCCTAACTTCTTGTCCCTACGCTTTTCTCTAACTGAGGAACAACGAAATGAGCGCAAATATAAAAGGTGGTGCTATCCCACAAGAGCGCAATAAACGAGAGATGGCATTGATTATACTGAAAAAGTATATGGTTTCTGATCCGGAAATTGAAGAAATACTTAGGCTGGCAGGCGGAGACGACGCAAGACTATATCGCTTGGCCACCAGAAAACGATTTGGAGAGCCGAACGCATACCTGCGCGGGCATGCTAGTTTCTTTGGCCGCGAATTCCGTCTGGATCGCCGTTGCTATATCCCAGATGATTACGCCCTTGAGCTAGCTGAGCGTGTCCTCCGCGATGCCCCTTCCGGCGGGCGAATTCTGGAGGTCGGAACTGGCTGCGGATGGCTCGCGATTTCGCTAAAGTGCGAAAGGCCGGACCTTGAAATTGCGGCGTGCGACATAGATCCCAACGCGTTGTGTCTTGCTAGGACAAACGCCAAGCGGCACGGCGTTGACATCACCTTTTATGAAAGCTTCTTCGTTGACGACGTGACCATCCCCGAACCTGACTGTATTGTGGCCAACGTTCCCTATGGCGGCGATGCCGATTACTCCGCGTGTGAGCTCGAGGAGAGGCCACAGATGCCGCCAATAGCGATTTGCGACTCCGAGGACGTTGTTGGCCCACTCGTGAGTTTGGTGGCCTCCATCCAGAATCGACGATGGCGCTCACCAACTTATCTGGAGACCGGCTATCTGGATCAATCGCGACTGGATCCTGTGCTCTCGACCTGCCGTCGCTACGAGCACGTCCGCAACGGTGACTTCGGCTACCTCGTGATTGAGCCATAAGGACGTGGCCCGGCAACGGGCATTGACCATCTAACCCGCTTGATGCACGGAGATTTTGGCGGCCTGAAGCGGCGATCTGGTTGCGTCGACCGTGAACAATCCAGCCCCTAAGCGGCGACCGGCTTGGGCCGGAGTTGGAAGAGAGCGATCAAGAGCGACAAAAAACCCTTCAGCCACCTGAGCAGGAGGGAGAAGTTGTAGCCGGCGGCGGCCAGGATGGCGTTGACGGCGTCGCCCTGCTGGCCGGCGAGGTAGTTGCGGCCCATGCGGTGCTCGGCCTTGATGTGGCCGATCACCGGCTCGACCGCCGACCGCCGCCGCATCTGGCTTTTGATTGCCGGGGTGACGCGGCGTTTCTGGCCGCTGGTGAAGACCCTGAACCTGTGGTTTTGCGGTGCGTTGTGGCCGCGATAGCCGGCGTCGGCGAGGATGCGGCCGATCTCGTTGCCGATGGTCTCTTCGATATCGGGGATGACGCTTGCCAGCGTGTGGCCGTCGTAGGGATTGCCGGGCAGTGCTTTTGCATGCAGGGCGAATTGGCCACCCTTGGAGCGCTTCAGCGTGGTGGCCACCGAGACCTTGACGCCGAACTCGTAGGGCATGTGCGCCTTGCCCTTGCCGATGCATTCCACCTCGTGCGCGTGCAGGCTGTAGATCTTGCGGCCGCGCTGGCGCTGACGCCGTTCGAGAACGGTGGCGGCCTGGTAGAGCGGCCATTTGAAGAGCGCGTCCAGCCCCGCATCGCCGGCAATCTGGCGGGCGATGTCGCGAATGGTCCGGCCGAGATAGGTCTTGAGCCTGCGCAGCGCCTTGTTGGCCCGCTTGAACTGCTTGGCGTGGGCATAGCGCTGGTGCTTGATCAGCGCCAGCTTGCCGACCCGCACATAGCTGTGGCGCAAATTGAGCCCCGTCTTCCTGGCCAGCCGCACCAGCCGTTTACGCGCCCGGTGAATGAGCTTGGCGTCGGTCGGGAACATCACGTTCTTCGGCTGCACGGTGGTGTCGACGATCACCTGGCGCGTGTCGGACGGCTTCATCGCCCCGGTCTTGACCGCGAGGCTGAGGCTTTCCTGCAACAGCGCCACGATCCGCTCCTCGCCCATGCGGCCGCGCCAGCGCGTCATCGACGAGCGATCGAACGGCAGCGCGTGGCAGAAGAATTCCTCGCCGCAAAGGTACTGGAAGTAGGGGTTCTCCACCCAGCGCTCGCACAGCACCTCATCCGACACGTTGAAAGTGTGTTTGAGGATCGCAAGCCCCGCCATCAGCCGGGTCGGCAAGGGCGGCATTCCGGGGCCGTCCGAATAGACGGCGCCGAAACGCTCCTCCAGCACCGGCCAGTCGATCGCCTGCGCCAGCCGCACCAGCTCGTGCTTCATATTGATGATCTGATCGAGCCTGGAGCGGAACAGATCCTGCTTTCCCGTCTCCCGCTTCTCGCGTGGCCTGGACATTCGCCGTCCCCTCGATTCGCCGCCGCCAAACCAAGTGAATCACGCGCCGCAGCACAAGGGAATCGCAAAACGAATTGCAGGAAAACAGCCCCCATAAACCGCTAATCCTGCAATCCGAAAGCCGCTATCCGCCTCAATCAACATGCTAGATCAACAGCTTGCGGATAGTTCACGGTCGACGGTTGCCTTTGCGGTGCGTTTTTACAATGTTCCTCAGGTGCCGCGCGTCAGGGGGCATCTGTGATCTTCATCTCCGACCTCCGTCACAGCCAACACGTCGAGGGACTTCGACAGCAGCGTGCCTACCAGGCAACAGCTTGCTTCGGTTTGGCGCTGGTGGGGTCTTGGGCACGAAGAGAGCAGTTGGCGGTGACGAGTTTGGCGCTGTTTCATGCCTGTCTCCTCCTTCGCGACGGGAATCGTCGCGCAGCAAGCTTAGACCGGGCATCAAGCTCCAGACGAAGGTCTCGCAGATGTGCAGGACACGGCAGCGATCCCACGCCAACCCGCGGTGAGCGCTTCCGCAGCCGCAAAACGACGACGATCGCGCTCGTCCAGCACCGGGGAACCGCCTCATAACTCAGTTTTATCGCGGCGACATCGATCATCCAAATCTCTACAAAGCAACGCAATATTTGGGAATCCCCAAGATGGGCTTCTCGATTCAGAAATTCATCGACGCTTCCTAAACATTCAGCGGCCAAGTGGGTCTGGAGCCATTAGCAGCTGCGGCACAGCCGGTGCTTTCGCGAAAAGGTCGGCAAACTGCGCCTCAACGTCAATTATGTGAATATCCTGAGTCGACAGCCAGTCCCGATTAAAGATTGTGTCCAGGTACTTTGTCCCGCTGTCGCATGCCAGGGTGACGATGCGCGATCCAACCGGCGCTTCACGGGCCACGCCAAGCGCCTCGTAGATCGCACCGCCAGTCGAGCCGCCGACCAGCAATCCATGCCGCCGCGCCAAGTAGTGGCAAATCGAAAAAGCCTCGTCGTCGGCCACTTTTCGGCCCCAATCTATCACGTCGTAATCGATCACAATGCCCACATTGGCCCCTTCGGGCGTACCAGTACCCGATTGACGGTAGTACCCTCCCTGACCGCCAAAGATGATACTTCCGACAGGTTCCACACCAATCACTTTGACCTCGGGGATATGTAGCCTCAGTTGACGGGCGGTCCCGCAAAGTGATCCGCCGGTACCGATGGCCGACACAAAATGCGTGATTGTCGGGCCGAGATCATCTAGCAATTCAGCCGCTAGCCCAATGTAGCCGGCGGCGTTGGCGGGGTTGTTGTGCTGTTCGGTCCAGTAAGCATCCTCTTCGATGGCAATCCGCCTGGCTTCCTCGTCACGCTGGTCTGTGGCTAACGCGCCATCGTCATTGCCAAGGATTTGGACATTGCTGCCGAATGCACGAACAGTAAGGATCTTGTCGAGGCTTGCATGGGAGTCCATGAGGGCAGTGAATTCGAGTCTGCGCACGGCGGAGATCATAGCCAACGCACTGGCCGTATTCCCTGACGAGGATTCGACCATACTGATAGCAGGCTCATTTTGCGTGATAGGCAGGTTGTCGACCATGCTCAACGCCATGCGGTCCTTCATCGAGCCAGTAGGATTGAACATTTCCAGCTTGACATAAAGGTTGACCTCACCGCCTCGCAAAGGAAGTCGCAGCAAGGGCGTCCGTCCAATCGTTTCAAGAACGCTATCGACGATCATTGGGCGGTTCTTCCTTGCGAAGGGGTTTCGTCGGCCAAGATCTTCCATCCGGACGATCGCCGGACGGCGGCAATCTTTCTAGGTAAGGGAATTTGGTGGAATGAACTCTCATTCGAATCCATTTGGTAACCGGCGGTGTTTGTGAAGACGACGAGATCACCAGGGCAAACGCCACCCTCGACTGCAAGGGCGCGCCATCGAATGACATCGGATTCGAGACAGCTGCGTCCGAGCAGAAAATAGCGCGCATTGTGTCGCGGCGCTGGACGTTTTTCTCGCGACAGAATCGCCGGAGGAGGCACGAAATCGGCGCCAAACCAAGTCTCAGAAAGTGAAAAGGACATACCATCGAGGACCACCGCGAATCGACCGTCTCCAAGGTCCTTGACGTCAATCACATTGAAAGCGCTGATCCCACACTGGTCGAGAAGCGAGCGACCAGGCTGCAGTATGATCGGCAGCCGGTGACGCTCCAAGAAGCCTTGGTCTGCCGGCTCCGCTAGGGCGATCTGGATCACTGCGGCTGCGTGACGCACCCCGGCAAGCTCCGGAGCATAAGGATAGCTGCCAGGTTTTGCCATGCTGGCCCAATGGGCGCCTCGACTATATGCGGCCGGATCGAACCTCTGAAGGTACCGCATGGGATATCCACCGCCGATGTCGATGCCGCCGGGGGGCAGGCCATGGGCGCAGAGACGCCGTAGAAAAGCGATGGAGGAGCGCAACTGTTCTGCGCGAGTTTGAACTTTGTAGTCGTTGATATGAAAGGACACACCAATCCGCTCTACTTTGGCCTTTTCAAGTAGCGGCAGGCAGGCCACGAACTGACCTTCGGTCATTCCAAAGCGCGAGCCGGGCTCGCTTATGGGACGGGCCCGAAGGAACAGACGGCGGACACTTCCTACCGTGTCGGCCAGTGCAAGAATGCGTTTCAGCTCTTCGATGCAGTCGACGTGGATAGCTAGCCCATTGCGTATGCACAGACTGATTTCGTAATCGGACTTCGCCGGACCTGTCATCGAGATGCGCTCCACTGGAACTAGGTTCATGAAGGCCGAAGTCATTTCGTGGGCCGAAGAAACATCAGCACCAGCGCCAGCCAGAGCGAATGCGCGCAGGAGCGACGCGGACTTACAGGCCTTCAACGCGAACTGGACCTGACAATCGCGATAGACTGCCTGCAACTCGTTCCGCCATTGGAGGTAATTTCGGTTGGCTTGGTCTGGAAATACCACATGCAACGGCGATCCGAATCCGTCGACCCAAGCGGCCAGTTCGGATCGGCTGTTGAGCAAATCGAGCGTCCACTCGCTGAGTAGCGGCTCCGGTTCGTCGCCAGAGTATTCCTGGATCATTGATCGTCCCTCATCTCAGGTCGTCGAGATCGACGGAGCAGCTTGGCAGCGCAACCTGTAACTTGTGTCGGGTCGTTTTATAGCTCAACAGGTCGCCGGAAAGGCCGGCTTGGATGATCCGATCCACAGCAACGGGCCCGGGCTCGGACCAGTAGGTCACATGCAAGTTTGGATCATCATAGGAAAGCAAGACGCATGGAACAGACGATAAACCGAGCTCCGTGGCACAGAAATAGCGATGATGACCATCCATGATCATCGAATGGCGGTGTTCGACCAGCATCGGCCGGGTCCACAGTTCCTTTTTGGCGATCATCTTGGCCAGCGTTCGAGCGCGTTCAAAGTTGATTTTCTCGGTCGGTCGCAGCTGACTTACTGGCAGTTTGACGACGGTGTAATTCGAGATTTGTTTTACGGGCGACAAAGGCTTTCTCCTCACTCGTGACGCCTTTTCTGGTAACTCCGCATATATTGTGCCAAGTGAAAAAACGTTGAAAAACAATTCGTTGGATCTAAAGACGGCGATGTGTATATCTGGCATTGTCGGACTGCGGACAACGCGAAGCGCGGTTGGATGACATGTGAAAGAGAATGAGCGTAAGCGCTCTTTTCCATGCGCGTTGACGCGTTCGGCGAGTTGACGGTTCTGCGCCTGCAGCGCAGCAATGCGCGCCATCAACTCTTCAACAGTCGGTTCGCCGGGTCGATTCATCTGATTCTTGAATCGAAAGCATGCCGCCGCGTCAACCGCTCAATTCGAGAGCCTTCAACCGGCAACCTGATATTGCCGCACCGGATGGCGCACCATTGCATCGATGTCGATGCCGTCGAGAATCCAGTGCAATTGCTCGGTCGAAAGCGTAACCACCGCTGCTTCCCGGCGCGCATGTGCGAACGACCACGGCGCCGGTCGCCGACGACCAGGCCACAGAACCCGTTCACGAAGCCCTGCAACAACAGGGTATTTTGCCATCTCAGCACTTCGTCGATACAGGCTATCTCAGCGCTGGAATTCTTGTTGAGACCCGACAACGCTTTGGAGTCGATCTGATTGGGCCTGTTCGTCGCGACATGCGCTGGCAAGCCCAGGCGGGCAAGGGCTTCACTGCCGACGCCTTTCAAATCAATTGGGATGAACGCCGCGTCACCTGTCCGCGGGGGGCGTACAGTTCCAGTTGGACTGCAGCTACCGACAATGGTGCAACCTCGGTATTCAAGATCAAGTTCTCCCGCAAAGACTGCGGTGCTTGCTCCGATCGCGTTGATTGCGCAGGGGCACATGCAAATCGGCGCAGCATGACGCTGCGCATGCAAGATCAACACGAAGCGCTGAAGGACGGGCGCCAACGACAGCAGACAGCCGAATTCGCAAGACTATATGCCTGCCGAGCTGGGATCGAAGCGACAATATCGTACGCGGTGCGCGCCTTCGGCATGCGCCACGCCCGCTACATCGGTCAAGCCAAAGCCCACCTTCAGCATCTTGCCACAGCCGCGGCCATGAATCTCATGCGTTTGGCGCGCTGGATCACCGAAGACCCCGTCGCACGGACAAGGACATCGCGCTTCACACGTCTCATGGCTCAAGCAGCCCCGGCGTGACTTCGCCAACAGTATCAAATATGCGGAAGAACCCCAGATCGCCGCGCCATATGCGTCCGTCAGACGGGCGAATTCCCCGTTCATCTGGCGGCTCAATTGCCCTTCGTCAGCGCGGGTATAGCGGGGCTGAAAACCATTAGGCTCAGTATCTCGAATAGCATCTGGGCGCCGGCATGGGCTGTGTTGGCGGTGGCGTCATATTGCGGAGCGACCTCGACCACATCGCCACCAACCACGTTCATGCCCTTCATGCCACGCACGATCGCCTGCGCCTCGCGCGTGGAGAGACCACCGATCTCGGGCGTCCCGGTGCCGGGCGCGAAAGCAGGGTCGAGACCGTCTATATCGAAGGAGAGATAGGCCGGGCCGTCGCCGACAACCACCCTCGCCTTCTCGATCACACCATCGATTCCCATTTTCGCGATATCCTCGGCATGAATGACGGTCATGCCGGAATTGTATGAGAATTCCCACAGATATTCCGAGGAGCCCCGAATGCCGATCTGGATCGTGCGCGTGGGATCGAGCACGCCATCGAGGACAGCGTTAAGGAAAGGGCCTCCATGATGGAATTTCGTCTGGTCGAATAGCCCGCCCGTGTCGCAATGCGCATCGATATGTATCAGCCCGACGGGCCTCTCCTTGCCGATCACACGCAAAATCGGATGGGTGATGGAATGGTCGCCGCCGACGGAAAGCGGGATAACTCCGGCCGCGACGATCTGGCCGATCCGCCTCTCGATGTCCTCGTGGCTTTGCTCAAGCCGGTACCGGCTGGCAAAGGCAACATCACCAATGTCGGCCACCTTTAGGTCGAAGACAGGCGCACAGTCGAGCACGTGATTGTAAGGCCCGATCCGTTCGATGGACCGCAGTGCCCGCGGCCCGAAACGTGAACCCGGCCGGTTGGAGGCACCCAGATCCATCGGCAAACCGATCATCGCCACCTGCAGGTCGCGGAAATCGGGGCGCTCTTGGTCCACCGGCAGGTAGGGCGCCGCCAGAAAAGTCGAGATGCCGGCATAGGGCGCGGCACAGCGGCCTCCCTCGAAGAATATCCGGTCCGCCACCTTGCGGAAGCGCGGATCGATCATCTCGCCGCCATGTCCGGAGCCGTAGCGCGCGCGAAGCCTTTCCAGTTCTTTTTCATTCCACGCCATAGGAAGCCCTTCCATTGTTGCGGGCAGTGAATTACGACTGCGAGGCAGGGATCAAATCCTGCGGAGCAAGGACCAGAGCAACGAATCCAGCTTAACTTGATGCTGTCGACCCACCAACCTGTATCGCGGCTTCGTTGCGGCCATCGGCAGTCCTGCCGCGCTACTGGCTGGGCCTGCACCTCTCCCGCTCGCCGGAGGGTATGAGGACGAAGCGCCCACTCTCGCTTGTGGGGAGGGTCGCGAACGAAGTGAGCGAGCGGGGGCAACCGCCTTAAACTTTTTCACCACTCGCGCTTTCGCAGCTACCTCGCCATCGAGGCTCCCAACGGATGTGTGCGCTTCTGTTTTCCTGGTCTTGTAAAGGCTCGCGGAGCCGAAACGGTATAGCTTCCGTTGCGGGCCTATTTTCGGAGGTGGTGGACTTGCTGATGCCCCCTTCCCGTAGAAGACGATCTGACGCGGACCTAACACATTGCTTTCCTTCCTTCGTTCCATCCATTGCCTTTACCGACATGAACGTCGGGTCGGCAGCTCCCGCCGCTTCGCACCGAAGCGCCTCAAAACTCGTGCCAATTTAGCTGATCGAGCCCAACAGAAATTTTGTGATTGGTTTTCACCTATTTAGCCCGAGGCAAAACAAGAATTGTCTAAACAAGCGTGTGTTGCGGACCTGACAAAACCGATAGAGGTGTCGGATGGGGTCTTCAGATTGCTCTGCTCTGTCTGCATCAACGTATCCGGTCTCGGGGTCATGCGCGCGCTGGTTTCAATAGCGCGTCGGCGCCGGCAAAGGGCGCATCCGCCGCACCATGATCGTCGCCTTGGCGCGCAAACTGATAGTGGCCTTGTGGCAGTATCTGACGCAGGAGCTATGTCACGGTAACGGGTTGCGAGGAGACATTGCGATAGACGCAGCTGGAAGAACACCTCTCCGATCAGCTACAAGCGCAATCGTTTCCCACCGCAGGTCATCCGATGGGGAATGGCTGCCTCGTCCAGATGCCACACGTCGTCATGGCTGGGCTGCTTGCGTTGGAAGCGACGGGCATAGTCCGGGCCGAACTTCTTTGCCCAACGGGGGATCGTTTTCGTAGGAGGTGACAATGCCGTCATGGTATCGAGAAGATGAAATTCAGGGTGGCGAAGTGGCCGGAGTATAAGGCGGGACTTCGTCGGCGTGGCAGTCTGACTTTGTGGCCGACACGCCGCAGGTCGTATCGAGTTTTTATCCAGACAAGGTTACGCCGCTGAGATGGCCTTCGCTACCCGTTGCACCGTTACACGTTGTCCGACTTCCGACGATGCCGGACATGCGACATCGCTACATTAGAGGCATCATGTTGTTGTGAAATGATTTTCTGCGTTGGCACGGTACATGCACCGTTCTCCGCAAACGAATCACACGGATTGAGAGAGGCTTTGTCGCAAATTGAATGGCAATGTCTACCCGACATAGGTGCTCCTCGTTTTCAGACGGCGCTGTCAAGGCGCCCTTTGCGCGACACCCCCGCCGCTGTTGTGCATGCGGATATCGCATTTCTGGCAAACGCGCGATCAGGAATTGTTGGACGTTTACAGCCATTCGGAAAAGGGTCGGACAATGCTTTTCAAGCGAGGCAACGATGTCAGCCAGGTCGTCGATCGCGCCAGGAGTTCTTATGTCGCGTTGACAGCCACTCTGACGTGATCGCATGCGCGTTTGCCCTCATCGAGCAATATGGCCCGCTCCTTTGGTCCTCGGGCCGAACCGCAGCTGAATTTGGGTGTTGCTAGCATATCAGTACAATTAGATGGTGTTTCATATGAATCTGGAAACAGAACGTTTATTTATGCGCCCCATACGTCCTTGTGACGCCGATGCTCTGCACCGTCTATACTGTGATCCGCTAGTAGTAAAATTGACGACGGAGGGAATTCCGCCGACGCGGGAAATGTCCGATGCGTGGCTCTCCCTCTATATTAATGAGTGGAAGACCCACGGGTTTGGATTCTGGATGGTCTATCAACGCGAAAGCAATGGCGACTTGCGCTTCGTGGGGTTGTCTGGATTGCGCCCCTTCAATGACAACGACATCGCAATTGGATGCTACTTATTCGGAGACCGGTCCGGTCAACGGATTGCGGCGGAAAGCCTTAAACCAGTGATCGAATTCGCCTTCGAAACCCGACCTATCAATCGGTTGGTCTCTATCATACGTCCGACGAATATAAGATCTCACAAAATGACAACCGGACTGGGCTTTTCCTGCCTTGGGCCGGTTGTCGTTGACGGAACGGACTATCAGCTCTATCAAATGTGCCGTCCGCCTCAATAACGTCTCGGCAGACGGGTTTGTTACAAAGAGCTTGCATGGTCGATGAAGATCAGTTCCTCCTCGACCCTCAGCCGGTTGATTGATGTCCGCCGTTTCACCGGCGCTGACAGTCCGGCCTGCGCGCGGACGCGTTTGACGACCGCCTTGCTTTGCAGGTAGTCGATCCCTTCTCGGATCAGGATTGCTACGATGGCGTTTGAGGCCGCCGGATCGAGGTCACGTCGGTTTACCGGACGTTTTTCGGATTGCTGACTGATAGTCTTTGAGAGTGTTTCCGGCATGGCCAAAGAGGACAAACGGGCATCCGAGACACCGATGTGGCGGC
Source organism: Mesorhizobium sp. M1050 (assembly GCF_040318715.1). Classification (NCBI taxonomy): domain Bacteria; kingdom Pseudomonadati; phylum Pseudomonadota; class Alphaproteobacteria; order Hyphomicrobiales; family Phyllobacteriaceae; genus Mesorhizobium; species Mesorhizobium sp. M1050. Next base: position 125,031 of record NZ_JAMYMV010000002.1, read on the forward strand.
GCTCTCCACCACCCTCGACCTTGCCGTCGTCGCTCAGGTTTCCGACGAGATCATAGTGCTACGCCATGGCCGGCTCGTCGAATGGGGCGGCACAAGGCATATCATCAAAGACCCATGCCAAGAGTATACTAGAGCACGTCCTGTGATCGATGAATCGATTGTGATGTGACGGCTGCGTTTTGTGCTGATTCAACATCCACCTCGATGGAGGTGGACGATGGGAAGAGCATTGAGCGGGGATCTTCGGTCGCGGGTCTTGAAGGCTTCGGACGAGGGCATGTCGGCGCGGCAAGCGGCGGCGCGGTTCGGCGTGGGAGTGTCCAGCGCGATCCGCTGGATTGCGCGGGCGAAGATCGGCGAACTGGCGCCACGCCCGCAGGGCCGCCGCCGCGCCTCCGGCCTCGATGCGCATGAAGCCTTCATCGTCGGGCTGATCGAGGAGCGCAAGGACATCACGCTGAACGAGATGGTGGAGCGGCTCGTCGCCGAGCAGTCGATGCGGATCAGCCGCAGCGCCTTGAGCGCCTGGCTTCGCGGCCATGGCTGGACATTCAAAAAAAGTCCGCGCACGCACTGGAGCAGGATCGCCCCGATGTCCTGAAGCGGCACCGGGACTGGTTCGATGGCCAGCTCGATCTCGATCCGGCGAAGCTCGTGTTCATCGATGAGACCGGCCTCTCCACAAAGATGGCCCGCCTGCGTGGAAGAGCGCCGCGCGGCGAGCGCTGCCGGGCCGGCGTGCCGCATGGCCACTGGAAGACCACGACCTTCACCGGAGCGCTGCGGCTGACGGGCATGACTGCGCCCTTCGTCTACGACGGCGCCATGAACGGCAACGTGTTCCTGGCCTATGTCGAGCAGGTGCTGGTCCCGACGTCATGGACAACCTGCCCGCCCACAAGGCCGCCGGCGTGCGCGACGCGATTGAGGCCGCAGGCGCGAGCCTGCTCTACCTGCCGCCCTACAGTCCCGACTTCAATCCGATTGAGAACGCCTTCGCCAAACTCAAGGCGCTGCTGCGAGCAAAGGCCGAGAGAACCATCAAGGCTCTGTGGGACGCGGTCGGCGCGGTCGTCGACCTCTTCACCCCAGCCGAATGTGCCAACTACTTCAAAGCCGCAGGATATGAACCGGAATAAACAGGACGTGCTCTAGGGCCTTGGTCTCGGTGCATGAGATCGAACATGCCGAGCAGAAATCCGGCACCGCGCCGTTCCTGTCGGTGAAGAACGTCACCGCCGCCTATGGCCGCAGCCGAAGGAGGATCTGCGCCAGTTGCAGATGATCTACCAGATGGCCGATGTGCCGACGAACCCACGCCAGACGGTCGGCACCATTAGGGCGGCCTCTGGAATTCTATTTCGGCATGCGCGGCAGGGAGCGCGACGTCCGCGTCGCCGAACTGCTCGACAAGATCGAAATGGGGAAGGGCTTCATCGACCGCTATCCGGCCGAAGGGCCGAACTGTCCGGCGGCCAGAAGCAGCGCGTCTGCATTGCCCGCTCGCTCGCCGCCAAGCCCAAGCTGATCATCTGCGACTAGGTGACCTCAGCGCTCGATCCGCTGGTGGCGCACGGCATATTGAAGTTGCTGCTCGATCTGCAGCTGGAGGAAAACGTCGCCTTCCTGTTCATCACCCACGACCTCGCCACGGTGAAGTCGATCGCCGATTCGATCGCGGTGATGTACCGCGGCGAGGTGGTTCGCTATGGCTGCCAAGCGCCCAGGTGCTGGCGCCGCCGTTTGATAACTACACGGACCTGCTGCTGTCGTCGGTGCCGAAGATGGAACTCGGGTGGCTGGAGAAGGCCATTGTCGGCACGAAAATGTGGAGCGCGGGAATTAGGGTAAAATCTTGAGTTATGAGACCTGCTCGCGGGGGTCTGGACTGGTGTGTTATGTGTGATTCTCTCAATCAGTACAATGGATTGAGGGATGCGATGATGCGATGTCACGTCGGCGCATTGGTCAGGAAAAGTTTGGTTTTGCCGTTGATCGCTGCCAGCATTCTTCTTTGGATGAGCTTGCCAGACTAATTGACTGAGTGCCGATCGATCAGGCCCTTTGTGTGATTTCCTACTCTTCGAAGGGCGAGCCTGCCTAGCCGCCAGAGGCCTTGTTCAAGGCGATGCTGCTGTCGATCTGGTACGACTTGTCCGACGTCAAGCTTGCCGAGGTGTTGGACGACAGAGGATCGTTCCGACGGTTCCGCGGGTTTTAGGCTCAAGAGCCGACACCTGAGCGAACGGCTTTCGTGCGTTTTCGAAAAGCCCTTGTGGCCCATGGTCTGGACAAGACGCTGTTCGACGAGATCTCCGGCCAGCTTAAGGCCAAAACGATTCGGGTGAAGACCGGTGCGCTTGTCGATGCGACGATCATCGCCTCGGCCAGTGACGATGACGAAGAGGACCATTGGGTCAAGCATAAGGGCCGACCGGCGGTTCATGGCTTCAAGGCCCATGTCGGTGCCGACGCCGATAAAGGTCTGGTCGAGGAGATCGCCGTCGCACCCGCCAACATCAACGACTCCCGATGCTCTGCCTGACAATCCCGGCCAAGGCGCAAGCTCCGCAAACCAGCTATGCCACCGCAGTTTTTCAATCGCCCTCTTCAGGAACGGTTAGCGCAGGAGCGCGGATTGCAAGCGGATTTTTGCCCGCAGTGAATGGCAGTGCATCAAATCAAGTTCGACGCGCGGAGGCTGGCTCTTTGCTTATGCGCTGGCGCCAGCCACTTCGTTAAAGACCTCTCCTGTTTTGAGCATGCTGTGCGTGATGACCGCAAGCTTCGCCCGACCGCCACTGCGGCGCGCTTGAAGCCCATCGCTCACGCAGTTTAAGCCCCCAGCTTGACGAGCAGGGCGCGCTTCACGGACCGGCGTCTGACAGACCATTTTTTGCTCAGGTAATCTGGACGAGGGAAGTCGCAGCAGCGCCTTGTAAACTGTTAACAGTTGACAAACTCGGATGAGGGTGTAAACGTGCGTCCAATCGATGGGGACCGGCAACCCGTTGCAGCAGACGGTGCAGATGTACGAGGACGTCGTCCAGTGAAGTCTCCCAATCTCTCCGAGGTGGTTCGCTACGAACTTATCAGGCTCGTCACCCCGGGCGTCCTGAAGCCGGGCGCGGAAACCCACAACGGTTATCTAGCTGATTATGTATTGTCGCTTTTTCGCTGCTTCTACATCGTCGGCGCGCGCCCGTTCGGGCAGACGACCGCAGGGCGCATGAAGCGGGTCATCGAAACGCAACGCTTATTCTTGGGAGCGCTGGCAGAACGCTACCAAGCGAAGGCAGTCGAAAAGGTCGCGAGTAACCGGCGTGAATTCAACCCGTCAACCTCTGGTCTGAGGTCGAGCTCCCGTTGAAATGAGACGGAGCCAGATGGATTCGACCAGAACACCATTCCGAAGCGGGTTTCGGGAATACGCTTGAGCGAACGGCACGCTCACGAAGTTCACGTCCATGCGACGATGTACAAATGCCTTTCGAAACTGGCTGTCAAAACCGAATGGGAATTTAGACATTGAGCGACGTTACCTCAGAATTCAAGAGCTCCTCCGGCGAGGGCTATATCAGCAATGAGGCCAATCAGATCGAGGAATGGCTCGTAGCCTTCGAAGCGGCTGTCAATGCGGGTCGGGTCGAGGCAGTTGTATCGATGTTTTCGGCGGGCGAGTGTTTTTGGCGGGACCTAGTCGCCTTCACTTGGACGATAGCGACGATGGACGGTCCCGGTGCCATTGCGAGTATGCTGCATGAACAGCTCGGCCAACTCGGCCGCATCTGCATACTGCACGACAGCGAGCAAGTTGTAGGGAATCGGGTTGAGGGCTGGTTCAATTTTGAGACAGCGACAGCTCGGGGTAAAGGCCATATCCGGCTTCGTGATGGGAAATGCTGGACGCTGCTTACTTCGATTACAGAACTAAAGGGGTTCGAGGAGCGGGCGGGACAGCGGCGTCCGTTGGGTGTTGAGCATAAGGTGAGTAGGGAAAGACTGACCTGGCTCGAGGAGCGTGAGCGGGAAGAACAAACACTCGGTGCCGAAATCCAGCCCTACTGCCTCGTGATAGGCGCCGGACAGGGAGGGTTGGCTTTAGGGGCCAGGCTCAAAATGCTCAATGTCCCCACTTTGATTGTCGACGCTCTGCCGCGACCAGGAGATGCCTGGCGTCGACGCTATAAGTCTCTCTATCTGCATGATCCGGTCTGGTCAAACCATTTGCCCTACATACCGTTTCCCGACCACTGGCCTGTTTTCATGTCGAAAGACAAGATTGCCGACTGGCTTGAGATGTATGCGAAGGCGATGGAGCTAAACATATGGTGTTCGGCTAACGTCCGCAGCGCGCACTTTGACGATAGAAACAACGAGTGGGTTGTCAATGTCGAGCGCGAAAGCGGGACGGTGGTTTTGAGACCAAAACAACTCGTTATTGCCACCGGCCTCTCAGGAAAGCCTAAAATTCCGGCGCTGCCGGGGGCTGAATCTTTCGGGGGCGTACAATATCATTCGAGCGAACATCGAGAAAGCGAAAGCCTGGCCGGCAAGCGCGTTATCGTGCTGGGCTCGAACAACTCTGCTCACGACATATGCGCCGATCTCTGGACGGTGGACGCCGATGTGACCATGATCCAGCGTTCATCGACCACAGTTGTGAAGGCGGATGCGACCCCCCCCGATGACGCCAGCACTGAGAGGCGTGACCTACTCTCGGCTTCGATGCCCTACCGGGTTAGAGAACGGTACCAAAGACAAGACTGCGACGAAATTCAACGAGGAAACGCGACGTTTTACGCGCAATTACGGGCAGCCGGGTTTCTTCTCGATTTTGGCGAGGACGGCACTGGTCAGGTTGCTAAATATTATCGACGGGCATCAGGTTACTACCTCGATGTCGGCGCGTCAGACCTGATCATCAGCGGACAGATCAAGGTCAGGAGCGCGACGACTATCGAGGAAATCAGGCAGAAATCCGTGGTCCTCAGCGATGGCTCTGAGCTTGATGCTGACGCCATAATCTACGCCACAGGCTTTGAACCAATGGAAAGCTGGATTGGTGCGCTCATCTCAAAGGATTGCGAGCAGCGAGTAGGACGTTGCTGGGGGCTGGGATCCGATACTGCCATGGACCCGGGTCCGTGGGAAGGCGAGTTGCGGAACATGTGGAAACCTACAGCTCAGGAGGGCCTTTGGTTCCAGGGAGGAGCCTTATTCCAGGCTCGCTTTCACTCGTTACATCTTGCTCTTCAGATAAAGGCGAGGTTCGAGAAACTTCCGGTGTCAGTTCACCAGCCAAGGCCGATCAACAGATCCCCTGGAACGCAATAGCGAACTCTCAAGTGCCAACCGTCCGCTGCCTATAATTGTGGCGTAGCCGTAGAGTCGCGGACGCACACGGTAAACCGTACTGGTCCTAATATATTTGTTTCAAAAGGGAGATGCTCCGGTGTCAGAAGCAGAAAATAAAGCCTTAGCATTGAGGTACTTTAGCGGGGAGAAAGAACTCGTTGACGACGACTGCCGGTTTTTTCTGTCAGGTGACATGCCATGCTCCGGGTGGATGACAAAAGAAGAGAAGGATGTCGTTAGCAAATCGATCATGGAGCCAGTCGGCCCGTGGACATCGACAATTGGCGACATGGTTGCCGAAGGCGACCGTGTCTGGGCCGAGTGGGAAAGCAATTCTGGTCTCACAAACGGAAATACATACAACAATTTCTACGTTTATATGTTCAAGTTTCGCAACAGAAAAATTATAGAGTTTAAGATCTTCATCGACTCATTACATATGTTTCGAGTTTTGGATGCTCCAGAGATACGTGGAGAGCCTGGCGACCGCCAGAGCCCAATAACGAAAATAACCGAGAGGTTTGTATTTTCGGGTTAACAAAGCGTCTTCGGTGAAGATCAGACCAGTCCGTCTGCAAGGCCAGTAGTAAATTTGAAGAAGCGGCGAGCGCTCCAAACAAAGCCAGATCGGCTAAACAAGGGGAACTACAATGAATGATGAATTGAACGGCATGAGCAAATACGTAGCATTGGGGAAGTTGAGCAGGCGCGACTTCTTGGGCCGCGCGTCGGCTCTTGGCGTCGGGGTCGCGTTTGCAAACGGCCTGATTGCAACAGCTAGCCGCGCTGCAGGACCGCTTAAGGGTGGCACACTCAAGGCTGGTATGCAGGGCGGTAGCTCTACTGACAGTCTTGATCCCGCAACTTGGGAAAGTCAGGTGCCGATTATGCTGGGTTATCAGATCGGCGAAGGATTAGTTAGCTTTTCCCCAAGCTTGGAGATCGTGCCGCGCATTGCCGAGGAGATCGGTTCCTCGAAGGACGCCAAGACCTGGACTTTCAAGATCCGCAAGGGCGTGACCTTCCACAACGGCAAGAGTGTTACGCCAGAGGATGTGGTGGCGACGCTAGAACGCCACTCTGACGAGAAGTCACAATCGGGCGCGTTAGGTGTGATGACCGGCATAGAAAAGATTAAGGTCGACGGCGGCAACGTGGTTATCAGTCTTAAGGACGCAAATGTCGACTTTGCCTACCTGATGGGTGATTATCATCTGATGATCCAGCCGAACGGGGGTAAGGATAATCCCTCGGAAGGAATTTTTTGCGGACCCTACAAAGTTGTAGCAAACTCGCCGGGCGTTCGCCATGTGTTAGAGAAATACGACGGCTACTGGAACTCCGATATTGGCCACGCCTCGACGGTGGAAATCATCGTCATCAATGATGCAACCGCCCGCGTGTCGGCGCTCCAGAGCGGCCAAGTCAACATGATCAATCGCGTTGAGCCTAAGATCGTTGGCCTGATCAAGCGCGTCTCTGGTGTGACAGTCCGCAGCGGGTCGGGCCGCGGCTTCTATCCTTTCAACATGTTCTGTAACACCGCGCCCTTCAACAGCAACGATCTTCGCCTAGCGCTGAAATATGCGATGAACCGCAAGGAAATGGTAGACCAGATACTGATGGGCTACGGTTCGATTGGTAACGATATTCCGATCAATAAGGCTTATCCGCTTTTCCCCGATGATCTGGAGCAACGCCCCTTTGATCCCGAAAAGGCGGCCTTCCACTACAAGAAGTCCGGCCATTCTGGTTCGATCCTGCTTAGAACCTCTGACGTTGCCTTCCCCGGTGCTGTTGATGCGGCTCAGCTCTATCAGCAGTCCTGCGCCCAAGCCGGCATCACTCTCGATATCAAGCGCGAGCCAGGCGACGGCTACTGGTCGGAAGTTTGGAATAAGCAGCCCTTCTCGACCTCTTACTGGGGCGGCCGTCCAACGCAAGACCAGATGTATACCGCGGCTTACTATTCCAAGGCCGAGTGGAACGACACGCGCTTCTTCAACGAGAAGTTCGACCAACTGCTGGTGGCCGCTCGCTCCGAATTCGACATCGTTAAGCGCAAGGGCATGTATCGAGATATGGCGACGATCCTGCAGGCCGAAGGCGGCCTGATCGCGCCGATGTTCAACGACTATATCGATGCTACCGGCCCCGGTGTCGAAGGCTGGGTTGAAGATCCGAGCTACGAACTGTCGGGCGGCTACGCCCTGCAGCGTTGCTGGCTTGCAGCGTGAACCAAGCGATCGGACATGTCGTCTCCCATCACGAAACTCATTGCCCAGCGCGTCGCGCTGGGTATCATTCTCTTATTCGCCGTATCGGTCCTGATCTTCGCTGGAACTCAGATTTTGCCCGGCGACGTCGCGCAATCAATTCTTGGGCAAGCGGCAACGCCGGTGGCACTCGCAAACCTGCGCCAAGAGATGGGGCTGAACGACCCTGCCTATATCAGGTATTTCCGCTGGCTGTTCGACATCCTCCAGGGGGACCTCGGTAAGTCGTTGACCACCCAGCTGGATATTGCGACCTCCATCAGGGAGCGGCTTTGGAACACATTGTTCCTGGCTTTCTGGGCGGCTATTGTCGCTATTCCACTGGCGATCATCCTCGGGCTCACGGCTGTGCGCTATCGCAACGGTCCGATAGACAAGCTGATCACCGGCGTGGCTTTGGCGTCGACTTCGGTTCCGGAATTCTTTATCGGCTACCTTCTGGTCTATTTCCTCGCCGTCAAATTCCAGTTATTTCCTGGTATTTCGACCGTTTATGATGGCATGCAGTTTCCCGAGAAGATGAAGGCAATCGCGCTTCCGTCAACAGCCCTGACACTCGGAGTGTTGGCGCATATGATGCGCATGACACGTGCTGCGATCCTCAATGTGATGCAATCGGCCTATATCGAAACTGCGGAACTCAAGGGTCTCACGGCGTTTGAAATAATCTGGAAACATGCTTTCCCGAATGCGATCGCACCGATCATCAATGTGGTGATGCTCAACTTAGCCTATCTCGTGGTCGGCGTCGTCGTGGTCGAAGTGATCTTCGTCTATCCTGGCATGGGCCAGTATCTCGTCGACCATGTCGCCAAGCGCGACGTGCCCGTAGTGCAGGCCGTCGGCCTCATTTTTGCGGCTGTCTATATCTTTCTCAATGTCGCGGCCGACGTGGCGTCCATTCTCGCCAATCCGCGTCTGCGACATCCGAAGTGAGGGCGGCTGATGTTTAGACGTATCCCGCCCGGCGCATTGATTGGCCTCGTCATCACGGCGCTGTTCTTGTTGGCGGCGATCTTCGCCCAACTCATCGCGCCCCATCGACTCGGCGAAATAGCTGGTGCAGTCTGGGAGCCGATGTCACCGAGGTTTCCGTTCGGCACCGACAATCTCGGCCGTGACTTGCTGTCGCGGCTGATTTATGGCGCCCAGACCACCATTTTCATCGCCGTGCTCGCAACGATCTTATCCTTTTCCACGGGCGCGATCCTAGGCTTCACCGCTGCGGTCGTCGGCGGCTGGTTCGACACGGTGATGTCGCGCATCGTTGACCTCCTGATGGCGATCCCGACGCTCATTTTCGGACTGGTCGTGCTTTCGGTCCTGCCCTCGACGATTGCCACGCTAATCATCGTAATGGGCTTGCTCGACTCCACCCGTGTCTACCGCCTATCACGCGCGGTCGCATCGGACTTGAACGTCATGGATTTTGTCGAAGCTGCCAAAGTTCGCGGCGAAGGCAAGTGGTGGGTGATCTTCGCCGAAATCCTGCCGAATGCGCTGTCGCCGCTGGTCTCGGAACTCGGGCTGCGCTTCATCTATGCAATGCTCTTCCTCTCCGCTCTCTCCTTCCTCGGCCTCGGCGTGCAGCCGCCGGCAGCGGACTGGGGCGGCATGGTCAAGGAGAACAAGGATGGCATCGTCTTCGGCATCCCGGCGGCGCTGATCCCGGCTGCGGCGATTGCCGCGCTCGCCATCTCCGTCAACCTGGTCGCCGACTGGGTCCTGAACCGCACCACCGATCTCAAGGGAGGGCGCGGCAATGGCTGATGTGCTGCTCGACATCCGCAATCTTCGCATTGAGGCGACCACCTATCCGCCCGGCGAAGAGCCGATGACGATCACCATCGTCGATGATGTGTCGCTGATGCTCGAGAAGGGCAAGGTGCTGGGCCTGATCGGTGAATCCGGCGCCGGCAAATCCACCATCGGGCTCTCGCCGATGGGCTATGGCCGCGGCGGGGTGCGGATCACCGGCGGCGAGGTCATCCTCAACGGCCGCGATATCCTCAAGCAGGGTAAGAACGGCATCCGCAAACTGCGCGGCCATGAAGTATGCTATGTCGCGCAATCTGCGGCGGCGGCCTTCAATCCCTCCCAGCGGCTGATGGACCAGGTGGTGGAAAGCTCGCTCAAGCACGGCTTAGCCAACCGCGCCGAGGCCGAGCGCCGGGCTGTGGCGCTGTTTCGCAAGCTCAGCCTTCCCGACCCGGAAAATATTGGCAAGCGCTATCCGCACCAGGTTTCCGGCGGACAACTGCAACGCGTGATGACGGCGATGGCGCTCTGCCCCGAGCCGGATCTGATCATCTTCGACGAACCGACCACGGCGCTCGACGTGACGACGCAGATCGACGTGCTTGCCGCGATCAAGCAAGCAATCCACGCCACAGGTGTTGCCGCGCTCTATATCACCCATGACCTTGCCGTTGTCGCGCAGGTGGCCGACGACATCATGGTGCTACGCCACGGCAAGATGGTCGAGACGGGCACCGCCCATCAGATCATCAAGGAGCCGAAGCAGGCTTATACGCAGGCGTTGGTCTCCGTGCACCGTCTCGAACACGAAGAGAAGCAGCCGACGCCGAAACCGATCCTATCGGTCAAGAACGTCACGGCCGCCTACGGCAACGGCATTTTAAAGGTGTTGAAAAATGTCTCGGTCGACATCCATCGTGGCCAGACGCTGGCTGTGGTCGGCGAATCCGGCTCCGGAAAATCGACGCTGGCGCGGGCGATCACTGGCCTGTTGCCGCCGCAGCAGGGTGAAATCACCTTCGAGGGCCGTAAGCTTTCCAACCGACTCGGCGGCCGTACCAAGGAAGACCTCCGCCAGCTTCAAATGATCTACCAAATGGCCGATGTAGCGATGAACCCGCGCCAGACCGTAGGCACGATCATCGGCCGGCCGCTAACCTTCTATTTCGGCCTCAAGGGCGCCGAGCGCGACCGACGGGTCAAGGAGCTGCTCGAGGAAATCGAGATGGGCAAGGGCTTCATCGACCGCTATCCGGCCGAACTGTCGGGAGGCCAGAAGCAGCGCGTCTGCATCGCCCGTGCGCTGGCGGCCAAGCCCAAGCTCATCATCTGCGATGAGGTAACTTCGGCCCTGGACCCGCTCGTGGCGAACGGTATCCTGAAGCTGTTGCTCAATCTCCAGCAGATCGAGCAGGTGGCTTACCTCTTCATAACCCACGATCTCGCGACTGTGAAGTCGATCGCCGATTCCATCGCCGTCATGTATCGCGGCGAGGTCGTGCGCTATGGGGCCAAGAGCCAGGTGCTGACGCCGCCGTTCGACGACTATACCGATCTCCTGCTGTCGTCCGTGCCGGAGATGGAACTCGGCTGGCTGGAGAAGGCGACCGCCGGGCGGAAGATGGCGAGTGCGGGGAATTAGAGATGTGACTCTTCGCGATACAATCAGTTCAATGAGGTTCCCCTGCACCGGTGCCTCCCTCCACCCGCGCAACCTTGAATGAGGGAAGGCCTGATGGAATGGCCAGGGAGTTGGCCCCGACGTCCATCATGCTGGCGGAGTCCCCGTAGTAGTCCGCGACAGGGAAAGCCTGTGACATGGCGAAGGGGGACAGTTCAATCAGCTCGGAGTGCAGATTACCTGTACGCATCCGAGCAAGACTTCGTCGTATGCGTACTTCACCCGGCAGGGGCGGAAAGATTGAAATATATCCGGCGACCCACTCGGCGTCGGCATCAGCGCTCGACTGGCGGGAACCGTTTTTGCAGCCAGGAAATAGCAAGCCGGTTCACTTCGTCGGGCTTTTCCTCTGGCGTCCAATGCCAGGCATCGGCTACGACGTGCCTATCGAGATCCAGCACGTAGGCCTCCATGCCGTCCGTCATGCTCGGCCGGAGGCGACGGGCGGCGGAACTCGGGTAAGGTTTCGGGGTCCGACATCCTAACCTTGGAGACGTCTCATGAATCTCTCATCCGTTGCTCCGCCGCCCGCCGTCGAGAAGACTGCCACGATTTTCGTTGCACTGGAATTCTTATGTTCATTTGCAAGCGGCGTAGCCACGACTGTTCGTCCAGCCAATAATGGCTGGTCCTGCATGGTGTAGCTAATGCGCAATGTAGGAGACGGGGCCTCAAGACGACGGTTTGCAAACTCTTATACGCGGGTTGGATACCGCATTTCCGTGTGTACGCCTGGGGCTGCTTCTATCTAAGCACGGGCATCGACGTAGTCGGCCACTCAATTCCATCGAAGGTTCCCCGACCGGGGCCCTGCCTCCGACATTGCGCATCAGCGGATGATCGATCTTGTCTCCTCCTTTCAATTACTCGCGAGATGCGGATGCTAGGTTAGGCTTGATGAGCTGGCTGCACTTCCTGGCCAATAGCCCACAGGAAAGCCCCCATTTCTCTAGCGATCGCGGTGATCGCGATGGCCTTGTGCTTCCCTGCGAGGATCATTTTTCGATAGCGAGAACAGAGGCGGAGCTGACCTTTCCACGCTATTTCGCGAACGGTTCTCGGTAGGCCTTCCAACTGCGCTTGCTTGGTTCGACTTACCCGCGCAGGGAAGCGGTAAGCCCATGCGCCTTCGATCAGCATGCGACGGGCCCGAGAGTTCCCGGCCTTAGTGATCCCACCACGTTTGACATGTTCACCTGTCGAGCTCTCTGACGGAACCAGGCCAAGAAAGGCCATCAGCTGGCGGGGGTTTTCGAAGCGGCGGATGTCGCCAATTTCGGCAACAAAGACGACGGCGGCAATCAACGATACGCCTCGTAACGCCTGATAGGCTTCGACGACAGGAGCCATCGTCCAGGATTTGACAGTCTCCGAGATCAAATCGGTCAGACGCTTCAAGCGCACCTCGGCATCCTCGATCGCCTGGCAATATTCCTTGAGCACGATGAAGTGCGCCGGATGCTCGAACTTCAGAGTCGATATCCACCGCATATGCGCCAGCGACCAGGATGAGCGGCCCGAATAGATGCGGCCATGTCGAAGTAGGAACGACTGAAGCTGCTGACGCGCCCGCTTTTGAGCCTCCTGTGCAGCCTCTCGAGCCCGCACGAGATCGCGCATGGCTTCGTGTCCGCGATCTGGTACCCAGACTGCCGTCAGCTCACCTGCACGATGTAGCCTTGCCAGGCTGACCGCGTCGCGCCGGTTCGTCTTCACTCGATCACCAGGGCGCTTTGGTATCAGGGATGGTGCGACCACCACGCAGTCGTGACCCATGTCGGTAAGCTGACGGTAAAGCTCGTAACCTGTCGGACCGGCTTCATAGCAGAAGTGGAGGACAGCTCCTCGCTTCGCCATTTTTTCCACGATGTTCGCCACTGAGGTCGGATCCGAGGCTATATCCCCATAAAACCTTACTTCACCGCCCCGCTCACCGTCTGCGACGGCCACAGAAATCTTCAATTTCGAGACGTCCAAACCGACAAAAAGCCTGTTATGCTGATCCATGGTTCACCCTCTCTAAGCTGGGGCTCGGCTTCGGCCAATCCGTAGCAACCCCCGATCTCACCTTATCGCGGGGGTGAGCCGCCTTCACTCCGAGAACATACGGTCTGAGCAAGTCGAGCTGGCTTGTCGCTCTGCACGCGCCTTCGGCCGACAAGATCAGCCTGCATCGCCTGCAAGGAGGTGACACCGAAGGGCTTATGGCTCTCATTGAACACCGGCGCGAACAGGCGCAGGCCGCCTTGACGCGTCCAGTTCGGGTAATGTCGTGCTACGAGGCCGGCTACGACGGTTTCTGGCTGCATCGTTTCCTGTGCGACCGCGGCATCGCCAATCAGGTTCTGGACGCGGCTAGCATCCTGGTCGACCGCCGGTCACGCCGAGCCAAGACGGACCGCCTCGATGCGGCGGCGCTGCTGCGCACGCTGATGGCGCTGGAACGTGGCGAGCCGAGGGTCTGCCGGGTCGTGCGCGTGCCGAGTCTCGAGCAGGAGAACGATCGCCGTCGCAGCCGGGAACGGGCTCGGCTCGTGAACGAACGCGGCCAGCATTCGAGCCGCATCAAGGGGCTCTTGATGACCCAGGGCATCCGTGACTTCAAACCGGCCAGGCGAGACTGGCGTGAGCAGCTCGAGACGCTGCGCACGGCTGACGGGCGGGATCTGCCGCCCTGCCTGAAGAACGAGATCAAGCGCGAGTGCCGCCGCTTGTGGCAAGTAATCGAGATGATCATGGAGGTCGAGGCTGAGCAGCGTCAGGCCGCCGAGACCACAGCTCCCGGGATCGTCCAACTGAGTCATCTGCGTGGCATCGGCCTCACTATCGCAAGCGTAATGACGAATGAGGTGTTCTTCCGCAATTTCCAGAACCGGCGACCGACAGCCGCGGCGGGATCGACACCGGCATATGCACATGGTCGCGGTTGATCGAGCCGGCATGCACAACCATCTCATGCGCGCGCGCCGTCTCGCGCAGCAACTCCCGGCACCGGTTTCCAACGTCGCCGCCAAGCACCGCGTAACGGTACTTCGTCACCCAAACCAGGTGATACTTGCAGTCCCAAACCGTGTGGCTGCCACGCTTGTACGCTTCCATCCAGCCAGTCTACACGGCAAGCGCCGCGATCCCATATAGCGCGACAATCTGGGAGAGAAGCGCGCGACAATCTGGGGTTCTTCCGCATATTTGGTGCAGGGACTATTTTTTCGGGTGCCCCTTTGTCCGGTTGGGTCAAGCGGCTGCCAGCAGTCGGCTCCGGAGGAGCGGATAAGCGGCGCGCCCGTACATCTGGCGCTTGATGGTTTTGAGGCGGTTGATCTGTCCCTCGACGGGGCTGGTGCTCCAGGGCTGGGTGATGGCCGCCCGGACAGCCTCGATGTCACGGCCGATGCCTGCTGCAAGGGAAGCCAGTTCGCTGTCCGCGGTGTCGGCGATCCATTGCTCGAGGCCGGCATCATCGTCGCCGCGTATCAATGCAGCAAAACGGCGGGCAAGTTCGCCCGCGATAGCAAGCTGTGGCGCGTGTTCATAAAGATGGCACAAGAACCGTTCGGTCTGTTCGTCGAGAGATGTCGGGTCCTCGCTGAGGAGCCATGCGCAGTTCCGACGCGATGGCGGCCGCCATCGCGAATTTGGCGGAGCGGTCGGTGGCCGCTCCTTGCGGGCGGCGGTCCACCTGTAGACGGTCGCCTTGCTGCCTTGGAAGCCGCGACGCTTGATTTCGGTCCACAGTTGCAACCCGTTGCGCTGGCCTTCCTGCCAGCGGGTTTCGAGATAGTCCTGGAAAGGATCCATGAGGACCGAGCGCGCGGGCGGCCGTCGGTGCTCGGGCTCCCCGCCCGCTGCAAGCCAGCGTTCGACCGTTCTCACGTTCATGCCAATCCGAGGCGCGATCTGGCGCGGCGACAGGCCGGCCTCCCGCAAGTCAAGGATTTCAGCATAGAGTTCACTGCGCTGGTCGCGTCGCGACCGGCGCAGGGCATCAAGCTTCGTGGAAGTCTCTTCCGGTGGTTCCGGCTCGGCGTCGTCGTTTCCGGCCATCTCGGACGCCACGGCCTTTCCGGCGGCGCTGACCGCCTTGCGATGGCGACCGACGGCCAGACGCAACGCTTCGCCCAGGTTCTGGAGAAGATGCCAGCGGTCGGCGACCTGCGTTGCATCGGGCGCACCGCGACGGGCGCCCTCGGCATAAACGCCGGCACGATCGCGCGCAATGACCTCGATGCCAGGATGGCGTTCCAGCCATGATGCGACCGTGTCGGCATTTCGATCCGGCAACAGATCGAGGACGCGGTTGCGCTCCAGATCGCAGATGATCGTTCCGTAGCGCTGCCCCTTGCGCCAGGCCCAGTCGTCGATGCCGACCACACGGGGCGCTTCCGGCGGCTCGAACCCAGCCGCGCGGATTATCCGCAACAGCGTGTCGCCGCTTACCGGCATGGTCAGTTTGCGCGACAGGCGCGAGCCCGGCTCGCCGCCGACCGCGAAGCCGATCGACAGCTGGCTTTCGCCGAGCCGAACCGTGCGTCGAGCTTTCGGTTGAACCGTCTCAGGAAGCCTCTCGGTGAAGATCCGGCGCGGGCATTGGAGATCGGCGCATCGAAACCGTCGTGCGCGAAGCTGGATTTCGACAACCCGTCCCTGCCACGGCAGATCGGCCAACCGGCGCATGTAGTGACTGTGGACGCGGCGGGTTCGGCGACCGCAACATGGACAGCACGATTCCATCGCCTTCGCACGGGCAACAAGCACAACCCTGTCAGCCCGCGGGAGAATTTGGACAATCGAAAGCTCGGGCGAAATCAGCGAGCGGAAGGAATGGAGCACGGGCAAATCACGGCGTCGACTGCGATTCCCACTCTTTGAACTTATTCGCACCGGCCGTGAATCCCACAACCTGCACCAAATATGCGGAAGAACCCCTGATTGACGCTGCGATCTCACGTTGATTGCCGCGCCGCAATCCCAGCCGCCTAAAGGCGTGGGGTTTCCTGATCCCCTATCGGGGACTCTAAAAGTCGAGAGGCTGCCCTGTCCGATCTCCTCGTGCACGCCCGCCACCTTAATGCGCCGGCGGATTGTCACGACGACATCGCCCGGTTTCAGGTCGGACCAGCGCTTCACGGACTGATCAAATTTCCCTAATTGGACGATCAATATCTTCGCTCGTCCTCGGTCGAATTCACCCTCAGGACTCGAAGCAGACCGTGGCTGAATTGCGGACATCCGGAGCCGCGTGGGGCCAAGGAATCCCCGGCTCTTTGGTCATGCTTTTGCTGGCCCAATTTCGCGCAGCACCAGGCAAAGTTTGCTCGCGCAAATTCATGTCAGCTTCATAAATCCGTTGCGACTAGTCCGTACATAGAGGACGGTGGCTTTGTTTAGCTGTCGCCCGTGGAAAAGGATCGAAAAAATGTCCAAGATCACCGGAAATACCGAAACGATCGAAAACGCCGGCTCCCCTGCCTTCGACCGGTCCAGGCCTGTCGAGCAAGTCCGCGCTGTCGCCGAACAGGGCCTTGAGCGGTCGAAGGAGGCATTTTCCAAATTGAGTTCGGGCGCCGAAACGACTCAAAAGGCTTTTGAGTCGACCTTTGAAATGACCAAGACCACCAGCAACGAGGTGTCCCAGCAGATGATTGCCTCTCTGCGGGCCAATGCCGAAGCTGGCTTCACGCATCTCGAAGCACTGGTTGCCGTGAAGTCGCCCTCCGAGTTCCTCGAGGTGCAGATCGCTTTCCTGCACAAACAGATCGAAAAATCCGCCGAGCAGGCCAAGGTCCTCCAAGCCTTGATGCTGAGAGCTACCGAGGATGTATCCAAGCCGATCAAGGATGCTTTTGAGATGGCTTTGAAGGAACTTAAGGCCGCCGCCTGATTGGCTCAGGCAATCGGGACCGAAGGTCAGCACCTCGCCCACTGGGCACCTCGCCCGCGGGTGTCGATGAGGCTGCCTGTTTTAGGGAAACCAGCGGTTCAGCAGGTTGGGAGAAACGAATGAACCCGGAGGCTTTCAGCAGTCCACTTTTCGTGAAACGTGCAGCATACGTCGTGTAAGAGATTGCCAGCCTTGCGGACGCTATCGATTTCCTCAACGACTGGCCTGAAGATCGCAGAGACGTCATCCACGAAGCCGCCCTCAGGGCGTGCTGCGACGCATACGATCGGCGAAAACCCGTAAGCGTAGCGCGCAATGCCTTCTTCGGCTTTGCGAAGCGGGCCGCCATATTGGAGGATGCAACCTCCGCCATGCAGTTGGCTCGCTGCCTGCAATCGGGCACGGGGAAAGTGCAAGCGTAGGCATCGGCGACCCGCTCGATAAAAGCGGGCGAGAACATGGCTCGACCGGAAATCCGGGGCGGCAGATTGCTGCAAGCCGTCGCCAATTCCTCGTGAAAGCAAGGATGTCTTCTAGAAAGGGGCTGGCGATGCCCAGCCCCTTTCTAGTTCCGCGCAGACAGTGCCGGTGGCTGCCGCGCTTTGAAAAGAGTCTCGATTGCAGAAACTAAGCTGCGACCTTCTTGCGGGTCCGCTTCGCCGGCACCGGCGCTTCCGGCTCTTTCGGTTTGCGGCCGAGGCCCATCGTCTTGGCCATTGCCGAGCGCGTCGCGGCGTAATTCGGCGCGACCATCGGATAATCTGCCGACAGACTCCATTTGGCCCGATATTCGTCCGGTGTCAGCCCAAAGTCGGTCGACAGATGGCGCTTTAGCGATTTGAATTTCTTCCCGTCCTCAAGGCAGATGATGTAGTCCGGAGTCACCGACTTCTTGACCGGAACTGCAGGCCTGAGAGCCTCCGGCTCTTCTGCGGAGACGCTGCCGGCCGTGCCTTTCAGCGCTGCGTGCACTTGGCCGATCAGGGCAGGAAGATCGCTCACCGGAACCGGATTGTTGGAGACATAAGCTGAGACCACATCGGCGGTGAGTTCGATGAGGGTATCGATGTTTTTGTCGCGTTCTGTCACGAAACTCTCCGGGTAGCGTGAGACATAGTCGGTGAAGCAATGCTTATTAGTGGTGGCTGCCGCTGAAAGCAAATAAAACCCCGGCAGGTCTATCGCCATGCTCGTCGGCACTAAGGCCTATAGTGCCACGTCCCGCCTTCGTGCACGTGTTGATCCAATGATGCTGACCGCCCTTGGACCGGAGGGAGCTTGGTTCTGATCTTCCGATCCCTTCGTGTGAACTTTACGGAACGAAAGAGCCGAAGATTTTCGCACCACCCATGAAGCTTCGAGGTCGAGAAGTCCTCGCTTCATGCGATGTGATTGCCCTTTTCTCCATCGGCCTTCCCGCTGTCGCAGGAACGCCGACTAGTCGCGTTGCGACCTATCTCGGTTATCGCAAGTCCGTTTCCAAGCTGCTAGACACCTTTGTTGGCGACCGTGCCGCAGTGCTTGGCGCATTTTCAGGATGACGGCATGCCTGCTGAGACGCGCGTCTCGGCCGCAAGTCGTCTCGAAACGAAGGGGACGGATTCTGCTCCGGCATGCTCTCTTTGGGAAGATGAAATTGATGGCTGAGCAGCCCGCCGGAAACTTGACGTGCAGACGCACGGTCTTGAGCTTTTTGTAATTCATCCCTAACCTGGGGTTGCATCGCCCAGAAGGGCGCATATCGCCTCGAGCGGGCGCTTGCGGATGATGATCGGGATGTCGTCTTTGGGACGATGTTCTCCCTCCCTTGGGTAGCTCGTCGAAAGATATGTTCCGATTCGGAGCCCGGTATCATGGTTAAACACCCAGACGTTGAACCAGGCCTTAAAGACGAAGTTCCCTGGTCCGACAGGCTGACCGCCTACGACAAGGAGCACTTCACGGTCTACATAAGGTTCCTGGATGCATCTGCCGACGACGCCAGCTATGAGGAGATGGCGCAGATCATCCTCGGCATCGATCCGGTGGAAGAACCGGAGCGCGCGCGGAAAGCCGCGCGAAGCCACCTCGATCGGGCGAACTGGATGGCGACCACCGGTTACAAGGAATTGTTCGCCGGATGAGAGCGAAGGAGCGCCCACATGCTACGCTTGTGAACACCTTCACGGCGCCAGCCTCAACATTTTGTTTGCAACCGGGGCTGCGGGAACTCGGTTCAAATTGGAAGATTCTGGTGGCGCGAAGCCGAGCGGGCTAAGCTTTGATCCCGAAGCCGGGCGGACGGATTTGAGTTGTTGCCGATCGAGCCGATTTGCAATAGGGCGTCGACAGAATTAGCCGACACTTGCCAGAACGCGTGCCCACGACTAAGATATTCTCGTGCCTCATGAAGGCAACGAGTTTGATGTTATCCTAATTCGAGCCTAAGCCGCCTTGCGGTGAAAGCTCACTGGCGCATCGGGGCCGTCCCGAAGCCATGTTGTCGAGGGCCGTTCGGTCCGTGGAAACCGGGTAGCTGCGACCTTCGAGTCGCGGAACTTTGGGGACCGCGTAGTTGGAACCAACTAGTCGATGGAAAATGAAGATAACGCGTTGAATGTATCGGGCGGGCAGTGATGCCCGCCCTTTACTTTTTCAGCCTCCAATCATTCCGGTCACCACGTCGCTGGGGAAGACATTGACGTGATCGCCACTCATTTGGACCTGTCCCTTGGTGACGCAGTGGAATGGCTCGTAGTTGAATGGGCTACCGCCTTCACGTTGCGCATCATGTTGGAATCCCGGCGGATCCAACGGCGTGCCAAACCGATATCGGCTCTCAAGCGTACGCTGGAGTAGCGGCGCAGTGATCTCCGTAGACGCAGCAATCCCATGCTGACCACCATCTTGGCCATGGTTGCTCTTGGCGAAGATGACGTCCCGACTGTCGACGGCGTAGCGCTTCCCTCGCCCACCCATGCGCTTGTAGAATTCAGCGAGCCGCTCAAAGGCGAATTTCTCGACGCGAATTCCGTCTTCGATCCCGGCAATATCGATCTGACCCGACATGAACGCGCGGAAGCGCTCAATAAGGCGGCTCTCGCAATTGAGATGGAAATTGCGACCGGGCAGCAGGAGGACGTCGTCGGCGCGGTGCGCTTCGAGCCGAAGTCGGGTCGCTTCGGAGTTATCCGCCCGGGCTGCGGCGATCGCGTGTGCAAGGACTCGGTTCACTGTCTCGATCTCGTGACGCCAGTGCCGCCCCCTCGGCCATGTCCAGTCGGGATGGCGGAGGGGGATCGGCCAGACAGCATGACCGAAAACGTCCCAGAGATGCTCGTATCCGGGCTCATCGACATAGGCCATAGCGATGCGACTGGGAGTCGGAACGCCATCGGAGTCTCGCTCACTAGCAGTCGCGAACCGGCACGCATTCCTGCCGAGCTCAAGAATGGCGCCGGGCTCGCCGTAGATACCGCCGTCGCGATTGGTAAACACGCTCGCGATTGCGCGCCACTGTGTGCGGCTATTATTATTGATGGTCGCCGCGGCAGGCAGCGCCGTCATTTCGGGCAGACCAGCAATGAGAAGCAGCGGCGTCGGCCCAGGCGGGCCCCGCTTCTCCGACCTAGAAACATCTTGTACCGCGTTCTTCTTGGCCATCGTCAGGAATGTTTGAGCAGGATCTGCGCGATATCGGCGGGTATCACAAGCCGGGGAATAAGGTCGGCCGGCTGCGCCGCAAGCAGCCTGCCGAGCGCAGTAGACGCCTCACCTTGCCGGAAAATCCCCGGATCGACATTGGCTTCGCTAGACCAGGCAAGGAAAAGGCGCCAAAGCGTTTCCCTATCTTGCAAGGACGCGGTGCGCAGTGAAAGACCGGGCCGACGATACACATCCGGGATGATACGCTGCGTCGGCCGGACCAGGTCCGGCGCTGTGACTTTAGCAAAACGAAACGGCCGGACGGTATCGATTGCGACATTCTCTCCAGCATCGGTCCGAACGCAGAAGGCGATCTGGACCGGCGTCGGCAGGCTCTCGAAGTAGTTCGCCGCCTGCTGTCGGCTGGCTGAATCTTCCTGGATCTGTAATTGCAGTTCGGCAGCAATCGCAACAGGAGCGATTGCCTCGCGACCGACCGTCGTGTCAATGAATCGGATGCGGTCCTCGCCTGCCGCGCGGACCGCAGCCTTGAGCGAAACGAACTCTGCCTTGAGCTCAGCCAGCAGTTCTTTGTGCTGTTGCCCAAAACGCGAAAGCAGCAGCGGCTCCGGGTTTGGCGACTTATAGTGGCCCTCGACAGTATCGATAAACCGATGCAGCGCGTCTCCGCTCACGGAAAACCTCTCAACGGCAGCTGACCACACACCGTGACCTGCCCCTCCACATTGTATTGAACACCACATCTGAACGAATGTAGGCTGTTGGGCAATGGGTGGCGCGCCCTTGGATGATTGATTTCAGCGCAAAACAGCACGGCTGCTTCCGGTCCTCGATGGCAGAACGCTGAACTTCAGCTATCCGGCTTTCGCGGACTACATGCACATGCTCTGCGAGGTGTGCGGGGGCGAAGAGGATGAGTGCTCGATCCACCCGCTGAAAGAGTCCATCGGCAACAACGTCATCGTGGAAGGCAGCTGGTTATTGTCTACGATCGAATGTCATCGCTGGAGGTCGGCAGCAGGCTATATAGCCGCAAGATCGCCTGCCTGGAACAGCCGCGCAAATCAGTCGAGATCAAGCTCTTCATCATCATTCAGCGGCCCGCCCTTCAGCAAGACATCCCGAGCGGACTTCCTCGGTCCGAGTTTCGACATCTGGAGCACGAACGTCCGTCGACGGTCGTGAATCTCCTGCGGCCCTTCTTCGGCAGCAGCCGCCAACAAATCGTTGAATCGTGCCCTCGCCTCTTTGACGGTCCAGATGCCACGTCCTGTACGACCGCCACTTGTCCCGCCGCTCGCCAATGCACGCTCCAATTGACCGCGTTTACTATTCGCCGGTGGTTCTGATTTAGGCCTCGTGCATCATAAAGCAATTCTGGCCGCAAAGGAGCCCACCGGAATGTTTCTTCTCGACACAAATGTCCTGAGCGAATTCACAAAGAAGAGACCGAATCGGCATGTCCTCGCCTGGGCGGACTGGGCGACGTCGAGTCATCGGCTGGCAATTCCATTCGGCGCGGTTTTCGAACTGCAGCGGGGCATTGAATCGCTGCGGTTGAGGAACCCCAGCCGGGCCCACGATCTCTCACGCTGGCTGAATGAAGTGCTCGAAACCGATATGGTCTTCCTCGCTATGGATGCCGCAGTTGCGCGGACGTACGCATCGATGACTACGGTCCCGAGCCTGCGGCATTTGTGGGTGCCGTCTCCCCAGAACCATCGGCGAGGTCCGGGCCAAGACCTTGCGATCGCGGCGACCGCGATTGTGTACAGAATCCCTGTCGTCTCGATGGACGTCCACGATTTCCTTCGAATCCATGCTCATTTTGAATTACCCGGCCTTTTCAATCCGATCGAGGAAACTTGGGAAATTCCTATGAAACGAGACCTTGTGAAAGGACCATCTGCTAGGATCGACGTCAGGTCTTTGGAGACCCCGAGCCAGCATCTGAGGTGTTGCGCCTGACGCTACCTCGATCGTCCAAACGCTCGCGGAGATGAACGCTCTTGTATCCGCGGGCCCTACCGGCCGGACACGCGAGCCTTGAGGTTTGAATCCCGCTCGCCAAGATCGGCGTGCAATACAAGACGGCCTGTGTGCTTCTGATGAAACTGCGCGAGGCGATCGCGTGGCGCAGGGGAAACATGTTGCTTGAGGGCGAAGACGAGATCGACGGCAAATACGCTGGCGGCAATATCCGGCCTGAGAACAAGGCCGAGGACCGCCTGCCGCCATCATGATCGGCGGGGCCGTGGAATGGCTCGATGAGTCCCGGCCTACGGAAGAAGCATGTCCAGACCGGCTCGCGATGAGGCGGTCGGTCAGACCTGGTGGCGTTTACGGCCGAAATCTACGGTGTTAGGTAGCAAAAACCACCGAAAGCGGCCTACGTATTTGGAATCGAAAAGCAAAAAGTTCCGCTCACAAGGCGCTTCACAGCGCCCGGCGCGTATTGGTTGTCCATTTGATAACGGGTTACTGAGTAGGGGTAGTCACGCAACCTTCTCGCTTGCGGCGTGATTTTTTTGTTGAATTTTACGAAGAACTTCGTATATTGAGGAACGGATGGCTTTCAAGGGCGTCAGGTATCGCGTCATCAAGGCACTGAAGGAAGGTACTTATCAGCATGCGGCCCGCGGGAGCATCGAGGACAAGAATGCCTTGATGACTGGCGATATTTCCCCCGAGCAACTGATACCGATTATCGACAGGTGCAATGGCACGCATCATGAGAGTTCTGAGCACCATGAGTTCGAAGGCATTGAAGTCCATATCCTCAAACGAGATGGATGGTACATAAAATTCTATTTCGTTGACCCTGACACGGTCTTCATAAGTGTACATCCATCAAGGTAGGCTAACATGAAAATCTGGTATGCTGGAGATAAGAGCAAGGCGCTCTGCGAAAAGTGCCGGAAAGTCGTTACGACGACTTTCGACTATCACGATGTGCCTTTCGAAAGCGGGATCGGCATGGCGAAGCAGATCATGGCGGCTACATGCGACGAGTGTGGCGCCGTTGTGGCTATCCCGCCGCAGTCGACGCCAGCAATCCGTGTTGCTCGCGAGATTGCTTCCAGGCCCTTGGAAGTGGTTATGGCTGCGCCGTTTATGGATACGTTGGACCTAGCATCTTATCGGATTGATCCTTCTGCTGGCGTGATCCTCCGGAAGTCGCTGATCGCGTACTTCGTGCACAGGTCTGTAAATGACGATTTCTTGGTGGAGCGGCTTCGTAAAAACGCGGCGGTTCATCGAGCGAAGTGGAAAAGCTGGCACGATACCCCGTCGAAACGTCTTTCGATGAAAATAACTCCACGCGTTGGCGCCGAGTTTGACGAACTCGTCAAGAAAAGTGCGTTAAATAAGACAACGTTGGTCAAGTCCCTCGTGATGGATATTGGCTCTGAGATCGTTGAACCCGAAGAGCCGCAGATGATGCCTGAATTGCGCAGGATGGCTGCGGCTCTTGCTGCCTAGTGGCAAGCCGTTAACCACCTGACTTCGCTCCGATCAACTCCGGACCGGGTTCCGGGTAAGAAACTTGCCCTAGCTGCGGAACGGTGCAGTGCCATACGACGAGTCGTAACCGTTTCGAATGCACTGAAAAGACCTGCAAGACAGTGTTCAGCGTGACCTGGGGCACGGCCTTCCACGCGCGCAGGTCATCGGGAAGGGATGCCATTTTAAGCCTGGTGGTTTTTGCTACCTAATGCCGAAGCTTTGCAGGTTCTCGAGCGCCAGCTTTCGCGTTTCGAGAGGGTTCTTACCTAGGGCGGCTGCCAAGTTTGAGACGCAGACTTCGGCATCCTTCGGGCGATTAGGTCTGTCCTCACTTGCGTCGACCAAGCCGACTCGTAAAACTACCGCTAGGAAACCCGCAAAACTGCCGATAGCCAGATACTCGCTATTCGGTAGCAACCGCCATCAGAAGTTTAATCCTTGATCTGTGGTGGAACACGTACGTCGACATAGGCGCGTTGGCTCAGCGGCGAGCCTGGCGATGATCGCCCTGCGCCTTCAAGGTTTCCAGCGCTTCCAAGAGGGCAGCACGAGGCGAAGTTCAGGACCCGGGGGCGGGAGGAACGGCACTGACAATTCACGGAAGGGCGTCAGTCCGAGAACGCTTACCATGAAATTAGTTCCTCGACCGCTTCTGCCGAGAGATGGCGCTCACGAAGCAGTGCCCCCGCAATATTTTCGAGCTCGGGTCTCATCTCTTCCACAAGCGTCTTCGCGCGACGGAACTCCGCGGCAAGGAGGTTTTCCACCCTGGCCTGCAGGCCGCCGTTCATATGCAGCGTCACCAGCAGTTCCTCCTCGCTTGCCCCGGACAGGAACGTGAATCCTCCACCCATCCCGTAGGCGGCTTCGACCTGCAGGGCAGTCACCGTGGCGATGTGAAGGTCCGAACCTTTCCTGCCCCCTCCGCCGGCAGACCTCGAACCGAAGACAACCTCCTCGGCTGCCAGTCCTGCAAGCGCGAGAGCGATCCGGTCCAGGAAGCCGGCCTTGGTCCGCTCCGGAAAGACCTGCTCGTCGAAAAGCGCCCCTCCTCCCCTTTGCATGGTCTCGCCTGACGAGTCGAAGGCGTCGATGATCTCCACGCTCCTGAAATCGCCGACACCCAGCGTCAGGCCGACGACAACGTGACCGGCCTCGTGGATCGCGTTTCGCCACAGCATGGCTTCAGGAAGAGGTACCAGATCTGGCAGTTCAGCGAGCAAGTCCGCGGTTTCGAGGTCGCGCCGGGCACGGCGCGCACGACGACGCGCCTGCCTGGCGAGCTGCTCCAGGGCTGCCCCTGTCCAGCCGTTCGTGCGAGCGGCGACGGAAGTCAGGTCCAGAGCAGACGACGCCGCGGCTAGATGCCAGCCGAGAATTCCTTGTCGTCCCGCCATGTCCGGCAGCGGAATGTTCACATGCCTGTCGAGGCGACCCGGACGGGTCAGCGCCGCATCCAGCATATGCGGAAAGTTCGTCGCCCCGACCACGACGACGCCTTCCCGGCCACCGGATCCATCGAGGCATTCCAGCAGGCCATTGACGACCTCACGGCTGTATTGCGCGTTGTGCCCGGAGAAGGTCATCCTGTCCCCTACGGAATCGATTTCGTCAATGAACACGATCGAGGGCGCATTCTTCATGCCTTCAGCGAACGCGCCTCTCATCGCCTTCAAAAGATCTCCCAAGTGGCCCATTGCCTGCCAGCGCGCCAGCGAACCCAAGACAAGATGGACTCCACAGGTTCGCGCGAGGGCCGCGGCGAACATCGTCTTGCCCGACCCCGGCGGCCCGCTGAGCAGGATTCCCCTGTCGACTTCCGACCACCCGATCTTGCCTGCGCGCCAGTCCTTCAAGTCGACGGCAA
Organism: Mesorhizobium sp. M1050; assembly: GCF_040318715.1. Lineage (NCBI taxonomy): Bacteria > Pseudomonadati > Pseudomonadota > Alphaproteobacteria > Hyphomicrobiales > Phyllobacteriaceae > Mesorhizobium > Mesorhizobium sp. M1050. The sequence goes on from NZ_JAMYMV010000002.1 coordinate 151,004, forward strand.
GCTCCCTTCCCCAGTCGGCCGCGGCGCCCAGTCCATGGAGGTCGTCCAGTGTCGGTCCCTGCCCTAGGCTCGTCTTTGGAGCGGTCAGGGTGATGGCGCGAGCAGCTTGCAGAACCTTGTCCAGCCCCCTGCCCTTGCGCCAGATCGCGCCGAGAACGTGCAGCGGGACCGTCGCCAGGAATGAGGCGTCCTCGTCCGACAGGAGCTGACCGCGACAGAAACGGGCGGCCGCCTTGAAGTATCGGGGCTGGACGGCCGGAAGCACAAGCACGGCATCCGCAACCGCGTCGACGTTTTCCGCGAGAAGGTCGCGGGAATGCGTGACAACGATAATGCGGTCGTTGGAACCTGTGAGCCCAAGGAGGTCGAACCGTTCGGACTTTCTCCGGCCCTCCGGTTTGACCGTCATGACGAGCGTCCGGTCGCGATCGTACACGCTTCCGGTGATGAGCGATTCTCTCTGCGCCGGGAATTTGGTCGCGCTCTCATAAATTTCCACGTCCTCTTCCCTCTGTGCGATCAGGACGATCACGGCCGGCCGTCCCGACAGGAATTCGCGTTGATGCCTGAGTGCCCGCATTACTGTGCAGTAAGCGACGAACCGCGTTGCGTTTGAGGCGAGCTTGATGCTCAGCGCTTTCGACATCTGTTTCATTGGAAATCCTGACTTGATGGTTCCCGGCGCTCGGGTGCGGCCGCGGGCGGTGGTGTTCCGAAGCCGCGTTCAGCTGCGGATACGGCGGACGGCGGTCTCGGGTCCGATCCTGGCTTCGTCGAGATCGATCTCGACGAAGCGATGCAGGACCAGCGACGAAAACCCTGCTATTGGCGGCGCTTCGCGAAACGCCGGAATGCATTCCGCAACGGTCAGCGAGCCATTATCGTCCAGCGCTGCAAGGAGGCGAACACGGTCGCCCAGCGGACAATGCCAACGGGCATACCGCAGGAGGTCCTTCGCGTTATCGAGCGTGTACCCCGCTCTGAGATCATCAGCCGACCATGCGGAGTAACGGAAACCAATTTCGGCAGCGGCTTGCTCGTTCCAACGGTCCCGAGGGTCGCTTGCCGCAGCAAATGAATCCAACAGACATGCCCCCTCTTCCCGGAGGACTAGGAAATCCGGAACGTGGCTGTCGCCCCGGCGATGCAGGACGAGCGGGAGGCATGACCATTCGACCACCGCCGGGTCGAGGTCGAGCAGGCATCCGAGGTCTCGCGCGACCTGGTTCCTGAACAGAGGCGCGCCGACACAACGAACGGTTCCGCGTGGATGAAAATGAAGACGCGCGGCATCGGCGCGGACGGACGCGAGTTGGTCGGTTTGGATTTCAGGGTGGGCGGTCATGGGACGCTCCATACGCATACGCAAGAATGATCGGCCGCTGCGAAGTGCAGCGTCGGGGCGATCAGCGTATGAGGAGCGATGCCTGTTTCATGGTGACGGGAACAAATACAGAACACTCAAGACAGAGTCAACGGCCATGGTCGCTCGAAACGTCACGCTGACGGAAGCATGATGATGGCCGCATGGGGACGACGGCGAGTCAGCGAAGCAAACGACAGCCAGTGCGGCGTCCCGTGGGGACCGACACGGCCTCACCTGTTGGCCAGAGACGACATACGAGATAGTGCGCGGATCGCTCAATCGAGGCGAGTAACGCTTCAACCTCAAATGATGGATAGCCTCAACGATCGCTCGATTCTGCTCGCGACATTTGTCCTCAGAATCATCGAACGCACCTGTATCCTTCAGCTTTGAAAGCTCGCGCCGGGATGCGGGCCGTTCTCCGAAATGACGGTCTGGCGCCGCTCGCTCTGCTCATACAACGCCGAGTAAAGAATATCCGCGATGAACTCATTTGGTTTGCTCCGGCACCTCGAATATGCCGGAAGTTCGTCCGGCGGGCCAAAAGGAATCCCAAGGCGCATGGAGTAATCAAATTTTCTGCCATCGGCAGATCGGCCAGCGATATTCATATCGTTCAAATCGAAGCGGAACTCCAACCTCTGCTCAATTCCGATCTGTTGCGCATGGAGTGATGCCATCATCACATCGAATACACAAATGGAATTGTCAATATCGTCCGATACAAATTTGACTTCAGAATAAGTCACGACCTCGACAATACGACTCATAGTAATATACATCATCAACAAATTTCCTCTCCTACGAAATGCCGATTCATATCGGCCACGCAATACTTATATTCTACTAATGCTTCAGCGAAAATTGATCCATGTCAACGGGGAATTCCAAGGAACCCGGAAGCGCGATTTGTTCTTGGCGTTCCTACGGGTCGGGCTCCAAACCGGCGAGCCGCTCTAATAGCTTCATCTCCTGAGCTGTGACCTAGTCCTTAAACCTCATTGCATGGAGCCCATAAAGATCTGCGGAGCCATATGCTACGATCGCTGAAACAGTCGCAGGCGGCGCAGGAACCGAAGCACCGGAGCGATCACGGAGGAAAACGAATGCAGCACTGGCTGGACAAGCTGACTGATCTCGCCGCAATCGAAGGCGATCAAAGCAACCTTGAAGAGGCTTTGGCGGGCCTGGCCGCCGGGTCGGTCCGGTCACCTACTGCGGGATCGTCGGAGACACGACCCAGTGGAAGAAGGAACACATCAAAGACATCATGGAAATGTGCCACCCGAACAAGCGGCAGATCGTGAAGGATCTCGCCCGCTTCTATCGGGTGCATCGGGTCGAGGTACTCGACAACCTCGTCTTGTGGGTGGACCGCTTCCGAGAGGAAGAGCCGGAACTGTTCCGCGCCTATGGATGGGACTTCTGTGGCGTGAGGGAGTTCGAGGAGCCTCGCCAGTACATGCGGCTGAAGCGTTCCAAGCGGCCAGTGCTTATGCCGCGGCGAAAGGGCGAGGAGCGGATGACCGGACGGCGGCGCTACAGCAAGCCGGATCAACTCGTTCCGCGGATACTGGCGCTGCCCGCACAACGGCCGGCTATCGCGCTGGCCGCTGAGTGAATGGCGGTGCGGGCGGCATATTTCGACAGCGGCATCTTGGCAGGGCCTGGGTGGTCGATGCGTGAACACCGCTTCACGATTGCGTGCTCCCGCTGTATCATCTCGTAAGATTGGAGAGAACAGCATGGCTGAGATCGTCATTGAACGAGATGTCGAGACCGCTGCAGAACGTCTTGCAGAGGCTACCCATGCAGAGGCCGTCATCCTGTTCGGAAGCCGGGCGCGTGGAGATCACCAGCCCGACAGCGACTGGGATCTCTGCGTGGTGCTGCCGGACAATGTTCGGCCACAGCAGTTCACGCCGTCGAAACTCTGGGAACTCGTTTCCGACCTCGATGCGTCCATCCAGGTGTACCCGTTGCGCCGCTCCGTATTTGAAGCCAAGAGGGACGATATCGACAGCCTGAGCCATGACATCGCACGCGACGGATACGCGATCATCGGATCGCTCGAACCGACCTCGGGCATGACGGCGCATCCGTGAGTTCCGATGCACATGCCTGGCTAGATATCGCCGACACCGATATCGACGCTGCCCGCCGCTCGCTCTTGCCGGATCCGGAACCGAACATTCCCGCAGCGGCCTATCACTGCCAGCAGGCGGTTGAGAAGCTGATCAAGACGCTGCTCGTCCATCTTGGGCTTCCCTACCTCAGGGGATCGGGCGGCCACGATCTCCGCAGGCTCGTCGGCGCGTTGCCCAACACGCACCCGCTGCTTGGCGATGCCGTTGTGCTGGTGCCGATATCGCCTTGGGCGACCGCCTTTCGTTACCCTGTCGACGATCCATATACGGCGGAACCTCTCCCGGATGCTTCAGAGGTCCAGCGCATCCTCGACAAGATCGGCGAGCTTCGCGACAAAGTGGCCCTGGAACTGGGGCCTCGACCTTCTTCTGGTCCTTGAGTTCCGTTCGGCGAGGTAGGCAGGGCGCTGGCGATCGCCGCCGAATGATCTGACGCCGTCGCGGAGCGGCGCCGTGACTGCCCATCCCGAACGTGACACCATCAGCTGAACGATGCTGCTGTGAATGGCACCGCGCCCCTCCTTGGCATCGCCAAGGCGCCGCGCGGCAGTTTTGGGGTGCTTTCCCTCAATTCTGCTACGTCAAGATGTTGTGGTCCCCTGAGCGAACGGGATAAGCGGTTTGTCAAATATGTCTTACTGCTAGTTTTGACCAGCGTCAGCCGGGTCAACATAACCCGCGCCACTGGACTTCTTCGGGTACGGCACAAACTTCGGATTCGGAGTGTATCGCCTCACCGCATTAAATCCACTCATGCCGTTCAAGGAGCTGGTGACTTTACCCGATCTCTTATTCACTCCGGGGGGCGGCCCATATTTCTTGCTATGGTTGAAGGTCGCCTGGAACTGAGGATAGCTCGACTGCTCGTCGGCCAACCCGGAAAGAGCGCGGTCATCGATATATGCGTCGCTCCCTAGTCCACCAAGCAGCCCGTCCTTCAGGCCGCCGTTCATCGCAAACTGGCTTGTGCCAGTTTGCCCCGACCAACCTGCAACCCCTTGGGGAAGTTTCTGCATGTTCGTGGGCGGTTGGGCGCAGACGATCTGAGGTGCAGGCAACTGCTGCTGGCTGCCCGAGTAGGGATGGATAAAGTAAGTGCCACCAAGGGCGAATATCGCCCCCGATGCTGGACCGACGATAGCTGCGATGTAGTGCGTACGAAACCAAGTTGCGATGTTGCCTGACATAGTGATCCAACCTCCTTCAGGTGGATGCGATCAGTCTCAGTTGGTCCCCTCTCAACGCCAAACTTAGCTGCGGCTAACATTATGAGTCAATTGTTACCCTGTAAGCAGGGAGAAGTATCGTTAGGCCAGCCGATGCATAACCGACAAAAAATCCCGCTATTTCATGACATTGGAGCCCGCAATAACTCGGCCGTCGGCGGATGCGGTGAACGGCACTAGTACCTCTGCACAGAGGATTTGACGGATTGGATGGGTTGTAGCCTGGGAAGGCTATCGGGTTCGACAAGCAGTTCAATACTGCGCGCGAGGCCCGGTTGCCTGCGGATCAATCCAGTGCGCTCAAGGGTGAGCACCATCTGATGGACGGAAGGTGCGGTGACGCCGAAGAAGCGCTGCATATCGCGTTCGGCCGGCGAGCGAGCGTTGAGCAAGCCGTAGGTCCAGATGAAGGCGAGATACTGGCCCTGCTTTTCGGTGAAGCTGGGACCCGCTGGCGACCGCCCGTCAACTAATTGATTCATTTGTCGATTCTTCCGGAATCTCCGCAAACCGAAGGAGGCCTTCCGGATGAATGTACGCTATCGCGTCGATCTCGACCAACCCGAACGCGACGCACTCACAACGATGCTGCGAAGCGGCAAGCATCCAGCGCGCAAGCTCAAGCGAGCCCAGATCCTGCTCGCAGCCGATGCCGGCCTGGGCGACGAGACCATTGCGACGACGGTAGTGGTCGGTGGCTCCACGGTCTACCGCACCAAGCGCCGCTTCGTGGAAATGGGCTTGGAGGCGGCACTCAGCGAAGAGCCGCGCCCCGGGGCGGAGCGCAAGCTGAGCGGCAAGGAGGAAGCCTTGCTGGTGGCCACCGCCTGCTCCAGCCCGCCGCCCGGGCGGGCCCGCTGGACCCTTGAGCTGCTGGCCGATGCGTTCGTCAAGCTGACCGAGCACGAACAGCTGTCGCGCGAGACGGTGCGTCGGCGCCTGGCCGAGAACGATCTCAAGCCCTGGCGCAAGGACATGTGGTGCATTCCCAAGATCGATGCAGAATATGTCGCGCGCATGGAGGATGTGCTCGACCTCTATGCCGAAGCACCCGATCCGAAGCGGCCCGTGGTGTGCTTCGACGAAAGCCCGACCCAACTCATCGGCGAGGTGCGTCAGCCAATCCCGGTCGCGCCGGGAAGGCTGGAGCGCTACGACTTCGAGTGCAAACGCAACGGCACCGCAAACCTGTTCGTCTTCCTCGATGCGCATCGTTCCTGGCGCAAGGTCAAGGTCACCGAGCGGCGCGCAGCACAAGACTTTGCCCACTGCATGCGCGACCTCGTCGATATCCATTACCCCCAAGCCGAACGCGTCAGGGTGGTGCTCGACAATCTGTCAACCCACACGCCCGCCGCGCTCTATCAGGCCCTGCCGCCATCAGAGGCGCGACGCATCCTGCGACGGCTGGAGTTCCACTACACGCCCAAGCACGCCAGCTGGCTCAACATGGTCGAGATCGAAATCGGCGTTCTGCGCGGCCAGTGCCTCGATCGTCGTATCGACAGCTACGATCGCCTCGTCGCAGAGACCGCTGCCTGGGAGCACCTGCGAAACACCAGTGGCGCCCGCATCAACTGGATGTTCTCAACCGAAAACGCGCGCCTCAAATTGCCAAGGCCTATCCAAAGCCAACGGCCAAAGAGTCATAATCCCTGTGCAGAGGTACTAGCCCCTGTTCGGGCGTAATGTCGAACTGGATTGGCGGAGAGTCTACGATAATGGGGAAACCAAGCCTGTGGACCCCATGCAGGCGTAGGTGAGCGTCACCTGACATTGCGCCGGCCCGGTAGCAGCCGCGGTCGGGATTGTGATCGACCGGCGATAGGTTTCCCTGCCTGCCAGATACTCCAGCCCGACGGTGTAGGATGACCGAACAAATCCTGGAGTATGTGAAGCGGCTGCCGGGAGGCACGCCCGTCGCAGCGAAGAGCTTGCTTCACCTAGCCAACCGCGCCGCGTTAGACCAAGCCTTTGTCGCGTTTGGCCGAGCGGGGCCTCCTGCTCCGAGCCGGGCGCGGCGTCTACCTGCTGCCGGTCACGGGCCGGTTCGGTTTCCGAGCGCCCTCAGTGGAACAGGCGGTCGAGGCGCTCGCCGCTCAGCGCGGCGAGGTCATCCTCTCAAGCGGTGCGGCTGCTGCCAACAGTCTCGGGCTTACGACGCAGGTGCCGGTCCCGTCGGTCTATCTGACATCGCGGCGCACTAGAATGATGAGCCTTGGCAAGCAGGTCGTCGAGCTTCGCCACGCGCCGCGCTGGCAGCTCGCCATGCTACATCGGCCAGCGGGTCAGGCCGTGCGAGCGCTTGCCTGGCTCGGACCGGAGGGAGCAGAGACTGCCCTACACACCCTGAAACGGAAACTGCCGCCCGCTGCGTTCAGCGAGCTGGTTGCGGCAGCGCCTCAGCTTCCCACCTGGCTCGCGCGCAGCGTAGGGAGGGTTGCGCATGGCTGATGCCTTCCTCCTCCTTCCGGCCGAGGATCGGCGGGAAGCGCTGAACAAGCGCACGTCTCACTTCTGCCACAGGTTCGCAGCTTGACGCCCCCAAGGCCATCCGGCCTACGAGTGCCGGCGGGAATCCCAGGTACGCGTTGGGCGGGAGCCGCGCGCCGCATGAGGAGGCGATCGCTTCGCTTTCATTCTACGGCATCTTTTGAACGGGTTGCGCCGACAGCGAATTCGAGCGCCGGCACGACGTCGTTCACTAGCCATGCTCCCAGTTCGCTGGCGTCGGGCCAATCCTCGCGACCGCCGAGTTTGTAAAGAACCTGGGAAACCTTCCACCACTGGCTTCCATGCGGTAAGCGCGCCGGATGTACGATCCAATCGCTGCTGCTTTGGGCGTTCGGTTCGACGAAGACCGCCAGGCTCTGCAGCTCGGCTCCGGCTCGGCGTGCTGGATGCTCCACTTTCCCAACGAGGGCTCCCTTGGCGACCTTCTTGCCTTCGAAATGCGGCTCGAGCGCCTCCTGGATATCCTTCAGGATACCCCAAAGCCGCTCGACGAGGATCGGAACCGCGTTCTGGATCTTCTGCCGCGACAGCGCCCTCAGGCCCTCGGATCCGGCGGTGTCGGCAGGCTCTCGTTTCAGGCTTTGGGTTTCACCGGAAACGAGCGTCTTGATTTCGCGAACGGTTGGCCGCTTGCCTGCCTTGAGGTCTGCGACTACGGAAGCGAGGAGTTCCTGTTCGGCGGTCGCCAGAGTGTACATCGCCGCTGCCGGCATGCTGCAGTCGACGAGGACGTTCCGATGCTCCCGTAGATTGTTGTGAACCGCGATGTAGTTGCCCGCCCCTCGCCTCGTCAGGCTGCACGCACGTTTCGACCATCGCTCGAACGCTTCCTGGCTGGGGGCGCTTTCGCGCACCCTCGAGAGCGCCTCCCCGCAGGTGAAGACCTCGTCCGTTCTCTTTCGGCCGATCGAAGAAAACATCTCCCGCGCCTCTTCGAACAACGGCACCGCGGCGCTGGGAATGCCGAGGCTCTCGTAGTCGATCGTCTGCTCATTCCTCTTCTTCAAGCCCGACTGACCGCGACGTCCCTGCCGAGACGGGACGGCGTCCCGTGGCGGCATGGTCTGGTCCAGCTCGTGCGAGGTTCCGTCCGGGCCTTTCGAACCTTCCATTAATATAACCTCCTCAACGATGTTATCGAAACAACGGTCGATCCGACCAGAGCTATCGTCAGAGCTCGCCCCGCCGACTGTCGCGACTTACGGCATATTCGTTTAAGGACGCGGACGAATCCCGGGAAATGTTTTCCCAACTTCGCAACCCTTGGTAAAGTAATCGAGGACGATCCGATCCCGGTGTCCTGCGAAGGCGACGAACGTCTCGATGACCGCAGCGTCCCCTGCTTGTAAACGGCGAACCTTGTGCCGCATTTCCTCGCGGACGGAACCCGGTACAGGCAGCTCAGCCGAAAGGTCGTCGAGCGCAATGCTTCGACGCGTCCGCCTTGCCTGTCGGCCGGTCTCGCGGATTGGAAGGCCGGAAGATCGGCTGGTCGGATGTTGACCAAGGCGTCATGCATCCCCCGCCTAGCACGGGAAAGACAATTTTTGCGCGCGTCCCATAGGTGTGGTCATCATGAGGTCGCACTCCAGTTCGGCAATGCGCGCACGCACCTGTCGGGCCTCTTCATGTAGTCTGCGCTAGCGGGACTAGCGCTTCTTTCCCCGCAATTGCTGACAGCGCTGCACGCACGCAGCTTCCTTTCGGCCTTTTCATTTAGCCTGTGCAGTTTCCTGGGGACAAATGACAGGAATTGGCACCCGCTGCCGCTATGGCGTGCAACGTACGGTTCCTTGGGAATCAGCGGCAGCTGATTGGTTGCGGGAGGCAGCGTAAGTGGCGTATCGGTTTGTTCACGCGGCGGATATCCATTTGGATTCACCACTCAAGTCTTTGGCTATGCGAAGCCCGGAGCTCGCCGACCTGATCGGGAATGCGACCCGGCAGGCATTTGTCCGTGTCATTGATCTCTGCCTTCGAGAGCAGGTCGACGCACTGCTGCTGGCTGGCGATCTCTACGACGGCGAGCAGACATCGATGAAGACCGCGCGGTTTCTCGCGGAACAGGTGCGTCGGCTGCACGAAGCGGGCATTCGTGTTTTCATTATCCGGGGCAATCACGACGCCGTCTCGCAGATCACGAAGGAATTGGTCTTTCCGGAAACGGTGAAGGTGTTCAGCGGGCGGGCCGACGCCATCGCGGTCGACCGGGCGCGAGGCGACTTCCCCGTCGTCGTTCATGGCCTGAGCTTTGCCGATCCGCAGGCCCCTGAAAGTCTCGTCGGCAAGTACAAGCCCGCGATCGACGGAGCCTTCAACGTCGGCATCCTTCACACCAGCCTCTCGGGATCGAGCGGCCACAATCCCTATGCCCCATGCAGCCTCGCCGACCTTCAGGCGGCGGGCTTCCAATACTGGGCGCTCGGCCACATCCACAAACGATCGGTGTTCGAAGGAAAATGTACCGTGGTCATGCCCGGCATGCCCCAAGGACGCGACATCAACGAATCCGGCGTCAAGTCGGTATCGCTCGTAACCGTTGCCGACGACCTGTCAGTCCGGATCGAAGAGCGCTTCACCAGCGTCGCACAATTCGAACGCGTCGAAGTCGATACGAGCCAGATTCAAGACTGGGCCGGCCTGGCTCGGGAAATCGGAAAGGCGCTGGAACGAACCCGGACGGATGCCGCTTCCGATCACTTGGTTGCGCGCGTCCGCCTGACGGGCATCACTCCCCTCGCCTGGCGCATCCGATGCGACATCGACCTCCTCAAGGCCGAAGCCGATGACCGGGCATCCACGGTGGGTCGCTGTTGGGTCGAGAAACTGGAGGTCCAGTGCCAGCCACCGTCGGCTGCGCAAGCCGATTCCGGAGATCCGCTGAGCGAACTGCGGCGTCTGATCTCGGACGAGATTGCAGGTTCGGATGCGTTCAAGGCGGCGGCATTCGAGGTCGCGGAGGAACTGAGAGGACAGCTGCCTCCGGAATGCCGTCATATACTCGGAGAGGACGAGGCCGCATTCGACCTCGTCGTTGCCGACCTGCTGAATGACGGCGCGGACAACGTAGTCGCACGCCTGCATGCCGACTCGGACGTGGAGGCTGCCTGATGCGTATTCGTCGTCTCGATCTCGCCCGTTACGGAAAGTTCACCGACCACACGATCGACTTCGGCCAGCGCACCAAGGGCAGCTCGGACCTGCATATCGTCTATGGCCCGAACGAGGCCGGGAAATCGACCGCGCTCGCGGCCGTCCTGGACCTCCTGTTCGGGATCGAGACGCGCAGCCCCTATGACTTCCTGCATCCCTATGCCTCGATGCGGCTCGGCGCGGCTTTGGAACTAGCGGCGGGTGAGCGAGAGGTTTTTCGCATCAAGCGCCCGCAGAACAGCCTTCTTGACGCGGATGACCAGCCTATCTCCGAAGCCGTGCTGCGCGTAGATCTCGGAGGCATCGATCGGGGGTCTTACCGGACGATGTTCTCGCTCGACGACGACACGCTCGAGGCAGGCGGTGAAAGCATCCTGGCGAGCAAGGGCGACCTCGGAGAACTCCTGTTTTCGGCCAGCGCTGGCCTGGCCGACCTGAGCCATCGGCTTGGCGACCTGAGAACGGAAGCGGACGCCTTCTACAAGAAGCGAGCGCGGAGCGGAGAATTGGGCGAGCTAAAGAGCCAGCTTGACGCGCTCAAAGAGGAGCGGGCGAAGATCGACACACTGGCCAGCCGATATGCCCAGTTGGTCGGCACGCGAGAAAGCGCCGCCTCACGGTATGAAGAGACGATTGCCGCTCGCGGCCGCATACAGTCGCGGATCGACCAGATCCAACGCCTGCTCATCGCGCTTCCTCGTCTGACAACGTTGCGAGCCGCCCGCGAGAAGCTCGCTCCCCTTGAATCCCTTCCGGAGCCCCCGATCGGGGTGGCCGAGGAACTTGCGACGCTCCAGAAAGACGAGATCGAACTGGCGACGCGCTCAAGAAGCGCCATCGAGAACATCGATGAACTTGTGTCGGAGTTGGAAAAGGAGACTGTCGACGATGCTGCACTGAGGCTTGCCGATCGCGCGTCGCGGCTCCCGGATCTGCGGGCGCGCTATCTCACGGCGGCGAAGGACATTCCCGAACGTCGATTGCAGATGCGCGAGGCCGACGCTGCGATCGCAGGGATTCTGCGTCGGATTGGCCAGGAGGACGAGGCCGATCCGGCGCGTCTGGTTCTTGGGACGTCCGTCGTCGGCGCCCTCAGCGACCTTATCGAGAGCCGCTCCGGCGTGACGTCGTCGCTCAGGTCGGCAGAGAACGAGGTTTCAGGTGCGCGGCGACGCATGGCCGAAGCGCGCGAAAAATTCGAGGCCGCGGGACAAGGCACCGGAGCCGCATCCTATGCCTCTGCCGACGCCGGCATGGCAGGCATGACGGCCACACTGGCTGTGCTGCGAGCCGACGACCATGGCGTTCGTCTGCGACTGGCCGACCGGACCCTTGCTTCACACCAGGAGACGCTCTCGTCCAAGCTGCGCGAACTGAGGCCGTGGGCCGGGAACCCGCAGCAGCTTCTCGACATGGCCGTACCGGACAAGTTCAGCATCGAGCGGTGGAAGGCCGACCTCGCAACGGCTCGAAAGAAGGTCGAACGCCACCAGCAGGAGGTGGAGCGTCTGGCATCGGATCGCAAGCACCTGACCGCCGAACTCGAAGCATTGGAAGCCGTCGCAGGCATCGTCACCGAACAGGAGGCTGGCACCGTCCGAGCGGCCCGCGAGGAGGCATGGGCAGACCATCGCCGGAAATTGGACGAGAGCACGGCCGACCTCTTCGAAGAGACCCTCCGGCGCGACGACCTCGCAACCAACGCCCGCTTCGTGCATGTCAATGAACTGGCGAGACTTCAGCAGAGCCTTCAAGCCGCTGTTGTCATGGATGCGGACATTGCCCGCGCCCAAGAGCTCCTCGAAGCGGCGAGAACGGACTTTCAACGCATCAACGACGAAATTGCCGAGGCCTTCTTGCGCATCGCGCCCGGCTTTCAGGCAGACAGTTCCCCCGAACGGCTTGAGGCTTGGTTGGGTTCGCGCGATCTGGCTCTCGAGGCATTGTCCACGCTTCGGGCAGCTGAGCGGGATCGGCAAGCGGCGAAAGCCGATGGTGTGGCCGCTGGCGACCGACTGAAAGCCGCCTTCGCCGCTGTTGGCGCGTCATATGATTCGAACGCGAGCTTCGAGACACTGGTGGCATTTGCCCAAGCCCTCGTCGACCGGGCGTCCGAAATGAAGCAGTTCCGGCGAGACTTCGAGGACCGTCAGCGGGAACTGGCAGACCGCGAGCGTATCCTTGAAGGAGCCACCGCGGACGATCAGCGTTGGACATCCGAATGGACAGCGGCATGCTCTGCGTCGTGGCTGGGCGATCAAGGCCCACGGCCGGTCGCGGACGTTCGAGAGATCTTGTCAGCCGTCGGCGATCTCGGATCCTTCATCGAGAAGAAGAGCGGACTGGCAGATCGTGTCACGAAGATGGAGAGGGACCAGGCAGATTTTGCTGCCGAAGTGGGCCGCCTCGCTGATGAACTGAGCATTCCCGTACAACAGTCCGCTGCGCTGGATCTCGCCGCGGCGACAGAAAATCGCGTTCGCGAGGCCGCGTCCGCTTGGGCCCGTCGCGTTGAGAAAGAGCAGGCTATCCAGGTCGCTAAGGAAAAGCAGCGTGAGTTGTCTGACGCCATCGCGATCCATGAACGGCGAAAAGGCGAACTCCTCCAGTTCTTCGGCGTGGCCTCGCTTACGGATATCGGAGTCGTGCTGCAGCAGCTCGAGCGGCGAGCCACGCTCAGAGGTGAAGCTGATTCCGCCGCGACAGACATCATGAACGCTGTTGGATCACCTACCCTGGACGAAGCTGAACGGTCCCTCGAGAACACTGATCGGGCGGCCCTTGAAACGGAGGCGGCAGAACTCAAAGGCCGTTTCGAGGATCAGGATCAACGGAACCGGGAACTGTTCACCGAACACAGCAAGGCGGCTGACGCGGTCAATGCAATAGGAGATGACGATGCCGTCGCCCGGGTCGAAGAGCGTCGCCGGACTGTGTCGCTCGAAATCGAAGAAAAGGCTGTCCGCTATCTCAATCTACGCATTGGAGTCGCGGCAGCCGAACAGGCGCTTCGAATTTACCGGGACCGCCATCGGAGTTCCATGATGGCTCAAGCGTCTGAGGCGTTCCATACTATCAGCAGGGGCAACTACCGGGGTCTCGCTACCCAGCCTGACAGGGACACGGAGATGCTGGTCGCGGTGAGCGCGGACGGCGGATCGAAGATTGCGTCCGCGCTGTCGAAGGGAACGCGGTTCCAGCTCTATCTTGCGCTTCGCGTTGCCGGATATCACGAGTTCTCCTCTTCGCATCGGTCGGTGCCTTTCCTTGCCGATGACATCATGGAGACCTTTGACGATTTCCGTGCAGAGGAAGCCTTCCGACTCTTCGCGGAAATGGCAAAGGTGGGCCAGGTAGTCTATTTCACCCACCATCAGCACCTGTGCGACCTTGCGCGGAAGGTGTGCCCGAGCGTGACGATCCACGAACTGCCGCATGTTGCCCCGGCCCTTCATCTCGTGGCGAGTACCCAGCAGGTAGCGTAGTCCGGCGGCCGCGACATCGCCGTCGCGGTTCGACGATGAGCCGAGAAGGTTGATACTGATTGCGGGATTCGTGACAGTCGCTCGATTGGGAAAAGCATGAAGAAAGCGATATCGGCACTGGCACCCGCACTTAGCCTATGGGCAGCTGCGGCAATTGCCTCGTGCGTCCAGATGAGCTCGCCCGCTTCAAGCGCGAGTTCGTCTCGTAGCGCGCCCGTAGCACAGCCCGAAGCTCTTCCGGTGATCGCCGCAAACCCCCGGCCCTCTGGGCCGGGGGTTTGCTTATGGCTGAGAGTTGGTCGGCTCAGATGGAGCGAAGATTCTGAGCAGCCTTCGTGCGAGTAGACGATGAGGAAGCGTGAAGTGCCGCTGATAAAGATAGGATGTGATTTCCGGGGCTTACACGCCGAAGTGAGCGATATTCAGTGACGCGTCAGGATTGCTCGTCGTCCACGTTCGGCATCGAGTCTTCGGCCATCTGGTCCCGATCAGGCAATGCGCTTGCCCTTTGTGTCGATGACAACCTCGCCATCCTCTTTGACGAACAGCCCGATATTGGGGTTGGGCAGGATGTCGAGAACCGCTTCCGAAGGCCGGGCGAGGACGACGCCGAGACGCGTCACCACGATCGGACGATTGATCAGGATCGGATGCGCCATCATGAAATCCAGAATTTCATCGTCGGTCCACTTGGGATTGCCGAGATCGAGTTCAGCGTAAGGCGTGCCCTTCTCGCGCAGCAATTGGCGAGGCGTCTTTCCCATCGCACAGTTCGACGAGCTTTTCGCGCGATGGCGGGTTCTTCAGATATTCGATCACTTGCGGCTCTTCGCCGGACTGGCGGATCATGGCCAGCGTGTTCCGCGAGGTGCCGCAGTCGGGGTTGTGGTAAATCGTGACAGTCATTCGGCAGCCTTCATCTGTCTCATTGGTTTCGGTTCGGCGAGCAGCCAACCCGCCAGGGCCATCGCGAGCAAGGCCCCCAGCAGTTCGGCAGCTATGAAGCCAGGCAGGTCGACCGGGCGGATGCCAGAAAAAGTGTCGGAAAAGGCGCGGGCGATCGCGACGGCCGGGTTGGCGAAGGACGTCGAGGCGGTGAACCAGTAGGCGGCTGTGATGTAGAGCCCGACCAGCCAGGGGATCGCGTCGGAGCGGAAGCGCAGGCCTGCCAGGATGGTGAAGATAAGGCCGAAGGCGGCGACTGCCTCGGCGATCCACTGCCCTGTCCCGGTCCGCACCGTCGCGGAGGCCTGCAGGATCGGCAACTCGAACATGGCGTGCGCCAGAAACGTTCCGGCGATGCCGCCGACGATTTGGGCGATGACATAGGCGAGCGCCGCGTTCGCTTCGATCTCGCGGCGGAGCGCGAACACCAGCGTGACGACGGGATTGAAGTGCGCCCCCGAGATCGGTCCCAGTATCGTGATCAGCACGACGAGGATGGCCCCAGTCGGCAACGTGTTGCCGAGCAGCGAAATGGCGACGTCGTGGGTCAGCCGGGATGCCATGATGCCGGAGCCGACAACGGTCGCGACAAGCAGCGCGGTTCCCAAGGCTTCCGCGACGATGCGGCGTGGCAGGTCGTTCGCCACGGGGTTCAGCCGGCCTTCGGCAGGTTGCGGCCGATCTCGTCCAGGCGCTTCTGCAAGGCGAGCTTGTCGACCATGTTCATGGGCAAGCTCACGAAGATCGAGAGGCGGTTGTTGAGCATGCGGTAGGCTTCGGCGAAGGCCAGATGCTTTTCGACGTCGGTGCCTTCCACCGCGGCTGGGTCAGGAATGCCCCAGTGCGCCGTCATCGGCTGTCCGGGCCAGACCGGGCAGGACTCATTGGCTGCGTTGTCGCAGACCGTGAAAACGAAGTTCATCTCCGGGGCGCCAGGAGCCGCGAATTCCTCCCAGCTCTTCGAACGCGCGAACGACGTGTCGTAGTTGAGGCTCTTCAGCAGTTGGAGGGCATAGGGATGGACCTCGCCCTTCGGCTGCGATCCGGCCGAGAATGCGTTGAACTTGCCAGCGTCAACGCGGTTCAGGATTGCTTCCGCGAGGATCGATCGGGCCGAATTGCCCGTGCAGAGAAACAGGACATTATAGATTTGATCGCTCATGGCTTCCTCCCTCAACATTTGCAGGTCACAGCCTGGATAACTGGCTGACAGAGTTCTGGCGCGCCGTTGCAGCAATCCTCCATGAGGTAAGCGAGCATGTCGCGGAAGCCCGTCATGTCGGCGACGTATCGGATTGTTCGGCCGTCACGCTCAGCGCGGACCAGGCCAGCATGGTCAAGGACCTTCAGGTGCGCCGACATGGTGTTCTGCACCGTATCAAGCCGTGAAGCGATCTCGCCGGCGGGTATGCCATCGGCACCCGCCTTAATCAGCAGGCGGAAGACTTCGAGCCGGGTATCCTGGCCGAGTGCTGCCAATGCGAGGAGAGCGGACTTTTTATCCATGTATCCATAAATCCGGAATTAAGGGTATTTAACGCCAACATATGACAACCGCGTGACGATAGGCAATCCCGGTGATCACGTTTGCGGCGTTAAATGCTCGACCTCGTTGATGACGGCTTCCCTACGGCTGGTAGCGTCGTCTGGTCCGCTTGAAATCGTTGCCGCGTTGCGCGATTGTCGAAGCTGCCCAAGGCAATGAGTTACCCAATGAAGCCTACCGGAAAAAAGGCGCTGCCTTTCGTGCCGACCGAAATTCATGTCAGCACTGTCATGGACGAGAAAGGCCCTCTTGGCATCCTCTCGATCCAGACAACCGAAGGCTTGTTGGATATCGCGCTAGACCTGCAGACTGCCGATGTCATTGTGGATGCCATCAACGCAATACGGTCAAAGCTGGATTCGGACGGCAGCGGTATCTAGAGCATGTCCTGTGATTGATGAATCGATTGTGCTGCGCCAATTGATTTCGTCGTCTCGGTGTTTGGCGGTGGCGGAACGAAGGGCGAGCGAAGTCCGTCGCGGACGAGGGTAAGAACGCACAACGCATTGATCGTCTTGCTGAGCGAGGCTGCCTGAAAGCAGGTCGCGGAGATTCCGCGCGACAGTCGTTTCCAGCGGAATCTCGACCTCTTGAACTCACCACCCGCCGACGCATCCATTCGCCCAAAGCGACCGAAGCGCACCGAGCCTCTGGCCTGTGTCGGATCAGGACAGGCATCAGGCGTTGCCTTTCGGATTGGCAGGCACTGTTAGCAGTGCATCGGTGTTTTCGCCTGATTTTAGGGAAACGTCCTCTGCCGGACAGGCGCGGCCCGTCATCCGGTGCATGCAGTGGCTCGGTGCGCACATTGCAACGCAAGGCATGGCGACGACGAGAACTGGTGCAACGCCGACGGCGACCAGCCAGCTCTTGGTTGCCGCATCAGGCTGAACTCGCCGTCATTGGGAACCATTGATGATTTTCAAGCGTTCGCCATCTGGACTGCAACCGTCGCCACATAAGTCTCGATTCCGGACGGCCGTCGCCACATGAGTTTGCATCACGCTTAATTGGTCTTAAGAAACACAACCTACAGTAATGAGTGCTGGTCTCCAACGGCGATACTGCTTTTGCTTTCGTCTACGGAGAGAACATCGCCGCCGCCCCGGGTTCAGCCGCTTCTTTGTCATTTCCCGGACCTGGATCGGTATCCAGGTTCGCGATCATGCGGCGGCAGAAATCAGCTACATAGCCGCCAATTTCCTTGTACGCGACGGACGACGGCAGAGCGGCACATGGTTGCCGTAGCCGCGCTGATCGTGGGCTCCGCCCATGGCGCGCAAGCCCATTCGCTCGAGGAACTCGACGCCATGCTCCAGGGCGACGAGAAGTATTTCCAGACGATCGAATGGAACCTGTCGGACGGCTGCGGCGGGGCCGATTAAGATTGTCAGCGCGTATTGACCTTCCAGCAGCAGGAAGGCTTAGCCTCCTCGACCAAGGAGATTTCCAATCATGAATATCGGGATCGCGTCCGAGAAATCCGGCCTGCCGTCAAAGACCATCCGGTACTACGAGGACATCGGCCTCTTAAGCCCTGTCCGGACAGACAACGGCTATCGTGATTATTCTGTGGCCGATGTTCACCGCCTGCGATTTCTGCAGCGGTCGCGCAGCCTGGGATTTTCTGTGGAAGAGTGCCGTCAGCTGCTGTCGCTCTATCGTGACAAGGACCGTGAGAGCGCGGACGTGAAAGCGCTGGCGGAAGCCAAGTTGGTGGAGATCGATCGGAAGATCGCCGAACTGGTCGGACTGCGTGGCCTGCTTCATCGCCTTGTCGAGCACTGCCAGGGCGACGAGAGGCCGGATTGCCCGATCATCGACGAACTGGCCGGACCGGGTACGGTGCAGTGAGGGTGACAGTCAGCCGCGCGAGCTTTCCTGTCGTCTTGACGGAAGTGTACGTCGCACTAGGTTCACCTCGGAATCGCAGAGGCGCACCGGCGATGTCGGGCTTTCGCTGACTGTAGAGACAACCGCTATGGTGGGTGGTTCAAGTGCGTGGATGATGGGCGGCATGGCCGTCATCTGGACTCTAGCGTTCATTGCCCTTTTGCTCGCGATTGCGGCGCTCGTCAAATACCTGCGAAGCTCAGGAAACTGATGGCGATGCGCTGTCTTCGGTGCCTGGCTATGTTCCACCAGCGCCAGCCTTTTTCCACCGTTTCTCGCATAAGTTGCAGGAATTGGCCGTTTGATCGGCAAAATCAGCCTTTCTGCATGCTCTTTAGGAGCCTCGCGGCGCAGGCTCCGCCGGAGGCTGATCTGTAGTCGCGGTCGCATGAAGCCGGACGGCTCGGCTGACCTAGTGCGATCGTATCGCCGCGGCCAGGACAGTGAGCAGGCGTTGCCGCTGACTTCCCGCCTCGGCCGCCGAGCCAGAAGGTATTGTTGACAACTCTCCGTTACAGCGGATGTGCGCGCAGCAGACATCGGACAGAGTTGATGAAAATTCTGAAAATTGAGGACTACGAGATCTCTGGATATCGAGGGATAACCGACGAAGAACATGTCACTGCCATCCGGGCGACACGTTTTGAAGCGGAGCTGGAACTGGTGGAGATGCTCCTTACCATTCCCAAGGCAAGGCGTATCGTGGCGGAACGGGAGGTGCAGAGCCTTCCTGCGACACTCTGCAAGCCTCATACTCGGACGAACAGCGCTGGGAAGCGAGTTATAGCAGGGTTCGGCCGTTTCACGGTGATGGAGATATGGGCAGATGGAGAGCCTTCTGAATTCGCCGTATTTGGTCCCGGCGGAGCGTTCATTCCGCCAGTCAGTGGAAATCAAGATGAGGCTTCGGCGATTGCGTTCAAGGCCCATAACGTGGCGATAGCAATGTCCGACGCGCTCCCGACGAGTGGGCTCATAAGCTAGCTGTTAGTCCGTGGCGAGGGTCGCTCGCTCTCTCGCAACGGCGATCCTTCCAAGCAGCCCGTAGGCGGCCAGCTTGATGTTGAACGGATGATTCACGACTAGGGCGGAGCCGATCCCATGAACGGCTTCGACCGCTTCCATCCGCAGCAGCGCTTCCTTTGCCCGGATGATCCTGGGCCTGAAAGGCGACTTTTCGTCCAAGGCTTCCTGCTCGATGTCTGACCGCCATCTGTCGTCGCAGAGGTGTGCCCGAAGGCTTTGAGCATCGCCGCATTCAACGGCGAGTTCCGAGCAATCCACGATAAACGCTATGAGGTCACCGCTGAAAGCTGAGTCTTGTGACGTAGCGGCGTATTCGCAATGCGGCTTGTCTGTCAGTCGATCCATCGTATCCTCCGCAACTCATGACAATCAGTCTGGGAGAGCGGCGCTGCCGGCGCAACCAAATCCCGGGCGATGAGGCATTTTGGGCTGGCGGGAATCCTCGGAATCCGTGACGAAGAACAACTCTGGGGAGACAGGGCCGTTCATGTTGATGTTGTGCTACATTAATTGGTGTGGTCATCGCCGACTTGCCCCCCCGTGGCCCGTCGGGACAATACATCGTGGGAGAGCCCTGTCTCCCGATTATCTTATCCATGAGCCTCAGGCGCGAATTCATCGGGGCGCGCGCCAACGAGGACGATCGCGTCGGCGGCCACGCTTTGCCACCAGGGATCGCGTAGGCGGGAAAGGCGGACAATGTCCTCGCGAGCTAGCCCGACCACGGACGGAGAAAATCCAAACAATTCGCCGGGTTCGACGAGCGCGTCCCTCATCGCCGCCAACATGCCCTCAAGGATCCCGCTTTCTGCGACAACGACGATATCCAGGTCGCTGTCCGGCCGATCTTCGCCACGTGCGACGCTGCCGTAAATCCAGACGGCGGTCACGCCGGGACTCCAATCTGATGCCGCCGAACGGATGGCTTCGCAGAGCGACGCGAAGCGAACTTCCTCCGCTTCGAACAATCCCTCCAGGGACGAGGCCAGCGGATGTTCAATGCGAGCGCGGTAGAGGTGGACACGGCCGCTGCCCACCTTGGCGACAATGCCGCTGGCCTCAAGCTTCTCCAGAGCCGCACGCGCGCTCGATCCGGCAAGGCCGCTGCGGCTGGCTAGGGAAGGCGCGGACAGGAAGCCTCCGTGCCTGACAAGTTCGCGCAATACGCGGACGGCGCGGACGGACGCGAGATGGTCGGCTTCGATTTCGAGGTGGGCGGTCACGGGACGCTCCATACGCATACGCAAGGATGATCGGCCGTTGCGAGATGCAGCGTCGGGGCGCGATCAGCTGACCGGGAGCCGATTCGGGAATCTTTCTCCTGCCTGGCTGCGGGGGCCGCAGGACTGCCATATCAGTTGAAGATTTCGGCTCTTCGGAGATAATCCCGGAGCCGAAACAATACGAACAGTCCGCGTTAGACCCTCGGCAACGGCATTTCACGACTGTTTCTTCCAAGCTACCCATCACCAGCCGCTGCTCAGCACCTTCATCGCCTCGTCCTTGTCCAAGACCTGCTCGCAAAACTGCCAGTCGGCGCCGTCGGTCGACAGGAAATCGCCGTACCGAAGCTCGAAGACGTCCGCGGTGCTCTTCCTATTTCGCGTGAACTCCCTGAAGCCTTCCTCCATGGCTTCGATGTCATCGATCCATGCGTCCTCGATAACGTCGGGAAGAGAGCCGAGAAGATCATAGCGATCTTTCATCCGCTCAGAAAGCTTGTCGTAGACCCTTTCGTCGACCGTGTTCTGATAAACTAGATTCGCCATCTTAACGGCCTCGCGCTTCTGTCCGTACCGCTTGATGCGGCCGATCCGCTGCTCGAGGCGCGAAGGATTCCAAGGGAGGTCGACGTTAATGAGTGTCGCCAGCGCCTGCAGGTTCAAACCTTCGGCCGCCGCGTCGGTGGCGACGACCAGCCTGATGCGGTAATCCCTGACGGCTTTTTTTATGTCTTCGCGATCGACGGTCCGCCATTGGCCATCAATGAAGATGCCGGACTTCCCGGAGCCGCCGTAAACCGCCACGGTCTCCCCTTCGAACCGTGCGGACAAATGCGAAGCGATCCAGCGTGCGGTGTCATAGTATTGGCTGAATATGATGCACCCGTCCTGGAGCCAGCCTTTTTGCTCCAGGAAATAGATGCAGGCGTCGAGCTTGGGATCGGTTGGATTCCTCTCAAGATGCCGTATCACCTCGCGCAGATAGCCGATCTCGTCGTTCAGGACTCCGGCGAGTTCAGGATCTTCCGCCAAGAGGTCGTCGATTTCGTCCTCAATGTCGGTATCGTCAAGCTGGCGCTTTTCGACCAGCTTGCGACAAGTCGACAGGCCGGATGCGATGCTTGAGCAAATTCGCTGGCGCAGCAGGTTCAGCATGAACCCGGCCCCTTTAGTCCGCTGGGCCAGAGCTTGGGTGAATTTTTCGACGGCTTCGCAGGCGTGATCGAAATCCGCGCTCGTCCGCACGGCCTTTCCCTCGAAGAGGGCCGGATTCGGGTCGTAAGCGTTGGGCCAGATATCAACGGCGATCCGCTTCATCAGGCCCGCATCTTCCAGCGTCTTGCGTCTCCGCAGCACGACGTGCCGGCTGATCGGGTTGTGATACTGGAAGAACCCGATGCCCCGGACCTTGCCGTTGATCGCGTCTCTCAAATCGTCCCGGGTGAAAATGGCGAGGTCCGTGAAAGGCGCGTCCGTGAAGTCGACCGCTTTGCCTTCGATGTCGAGATCCTGGTAAATGAAATTGAAGGGGCCGTGATCCTCGTCACTCGGCGGCAAAGGATTCCTGAGCAGATTCCAGGCTTCCCCTTCGTCCAGCACGATCTTCTCCCCGGTCATGATTTCCCGGGCCAGGTCTGGTTTTCTCCACGTCGAGAACTCGCGCCCGAGAACATGGGTGGCGCCGTGATTCAGGATTTCCAGAAGGTCCCAAAGTTCGGTGACGTCAGTCTGGATCGGCGTCGCCGTGCCCAGGATCAGATGCCGGGTCTTTCCGGCGATCTTCATCATGAACTTTAGAAGGTTGCCGTCCATCGGCTCGCGGCCAAGTTGCCGTTTCTTGCGGGCCTTATGGGCCTCGTCGAGGATCACCATACCGTAGTTCTTGCGGAGCAGAACTTCGACTTCGGGAGTGTTCTGAGTGATCAGGCCCGTGGAGACGATTCCGATCCTGTAAGGGCATCTGGCGATATCCTCGGCTCCCCGGGTGCGGATGAGATGTCCGTGCGGGTCACGCCACATCTTCTTCGAGGAGAGCCAAAGCGCGGTCGGCACGTTGAGCTTGTCGAGCAGCTCCGTCTGCCACTGCACACCCAGCGTAGCCGGGCACAGGATCAGGACGGGTCCATCGTCGAGGAGGGCCGACACCAGCGCAGCGGTCGCCATCGAGAGCGTTTTCCCGACGCCGACCTCGTCGGCCAGGAGCAGGCGGCACTTTCCGTAGCGCTCTCTCTCCTGAACGAACAAGGATACGAACGCCCGCTGCCACGGCATGAGTTCTTCGCCGCGGCGATATAGCGGGGATTCCACGAGCGCGGACTGGCCGATCCGTTCCGGCGGCAGGTTCTCGATTGTCACCTGGACCTTACGGGCGCTGCGGCCGATCTCTTCGATAACGGCCTCGGGGAGCTTCCTGCCGATCTTCCAGAGAGCGTCGAATTCTGCTTGGACCCAGTTCACGCCGTCGGGGGAACGATCCTCCCACACGATCTCGTAGGAATGGGCCCAGCCTTGAGCCGTCTCATTGATCGATCCCATGAATGAGGAACTGGACCCGTCAGGCCGTCTGATCACGCCAGCCTTGCCATGCAGGAACGGAGCATCGTCCTTGGACACGACCTTGATCTTGACGTTACCCTTCTTCAGCAATTCGTAAAGGCGCTGGTAGCGTTCACGGTGCCGGAAGGACTCGACCGGATCGTCGCCGCTGTTCCACTTCTCGAGGATGGACTGCCGGGCGGTGTCTTCAGCGGCAATGCCCATTGCGATGTCGCGGGGGTCGAGATCGCTGTTGCAGATGATCCTGACGTCGTCCACGTCGGAAATCTCCTCGTGGACGAGTTCGAAAACGGACGAGCGGAAATAGCCGGCGATCCGGTCGTAGCTGGTGGCGCCTTTCAGCCGGTCCTTGAGGAAGACCGCAAGCTTGCCGTGCCTCGACGAAAACCGGGTGATGAACTCTGTCTCGGCGAACGGCGCCCCGGGAATGTCTACGTCCATGTCGGGCCTAGCCAAGCCTCTGATTCCTGATCAGCCCGGCCAGAATTCCGGCATGCTGGGATTCCTCCCGGTTCGAGATCCCCCTCTTTGCCTTCATGTAGCTTGCGATGGCAATAAGGTCGCCGCGGCGGTCGAGATAGTTGTCGGTCAAATCGCGGACATGGCTGACGACGAATTCGTCCTCGACCCCGTTCGCCATTTCCCAGAGCGCATGCAGGATCACCCGCGTGAGCGAGCTTCCGAATTCGTCGCCGCCCATCTGCCGCTTTCCGAAATCGGAAGCGGATTTCAGGGCTGCGGCGTTGGCGCTCACCGAGGACATGAGCGCGCCGTAATCCGGCACGCGGAACGCCTTGGCGAAGTTCTGATAGTTGTCGACCTTCCTCGCTCCGGTCGTCTCGATATCCAGCATCTTGAGGTAGAAGCGTTCGTCCCCCGTTAGCCGCCGCCATGTCTGTTCGCTCATGCCTTCCGGCACCAGATGCTCGTTGGCGACCTGGACGGCATATTCGATGATGTCGTCAATGACGGTGCGTTCATTTTTCGCACGCGGCCGCATCGCCTCGACGGTCATGTCTTTGCCGTCGATCTTGACGTATCTCGTCAGAACGCGGAGAGCGGCCGCGTAGCCGGCCATCTGAAGATCGGCGTCATTGAACAGACTCTCGCTGCGCCCTTTGCCTTTCAAGGACTGGTTCAACCCGACCATCTCCTCGATCTGTCGTGCGACCTCCTCCTTCACCTCCTGGGTGATCTCGTCGGAATAGCCACTCTCGCTCCCGCCACGCTTGCGCAGGACGATGATATGGGTGCCTTGGACGTAACCGCCTTTCTTCAGTTCCGAAGTCGTCTCCGTAGCGATGTACCAGTCGGCCATGACCTGAAGGCCTGCGCCCCAAAATATCTGGGCCATGTCGGACCACACCTTGCCGTCCTGGTGCGTGAACATGACGATCTGGATGCCATTGTCGGGCATGTGGTTGGCCATGGCCTGGTAGGCCTCAACCATGCTCGCGCGAAATTCCTCCCCCTTGCCCTTGATCGCCAAGCGACGGCGGCTATCCCAATTCCAGTCCGCAAACTCTTCCGGAGGGTTTTTGCGAAGCCACGCGATAAAGAATTCGGTGATCTCATGGTAGTTGACGGCATCCGCATAGGGTGGGTCGGTAATCGCGATGTCCACGTGAGCATCAATGGCTTTTGCAGGGACGTTGAAGATATCTTGCGGTGCACGAACTTTGAAATGGCGGGCATCGACCAACAAGCGATTGAGATTGTAGCTGGTATACGCGCCGTAGTTCAGAACCGTCTTTAGTGATTGGTCATCAAAAACATTCGTTGGTTGGCCCGAAGATCCGTTACTGCTAGACCACTTGTTGATCTTCGACGACCTATCCAGAAGTCGGCAGAGATTCAATGCGTGAATGGGATGTCCAACCTCCTGTCCAATCTCACTGAACATGGAAAAGTAGAGTAGCTGCCTCGGGGAAAAGAGATGGTGCCAATATGTCCAACCTCTCTCGCGCAACAGGCGCGCTGTTTCTTCACCGGACTCAATGCTCATATCGGGAACGAAGCCCTTGCTCTGCCAAAGGAGTAGATTTTCGCTTACGATCCTCTCGACGGTGCCTTCCCGATTAGTATCTGCTTCTGTGGGCGCGGCGAAAAATGAACCCGGGCGCTTCTTTCCTGCGTCCTCTACTCTCATCCAAAGAATGGCGTACAGGCGTTCTTGAAAGACATCGCCTTGCCTAGGCTTGAAATCTTCCTTGCTCCACATCCGCAAGGCGTTGCTCCGGGATCCATCTGGTCGTCGAAAGTCACCGCGGAGCGTCGTAAATGCAGTGCCATCCGTGTTTGGGTTCATGGCGTGGACCAGCCGCGACCCAACAATGGTCCCCTTCGAGTGCGACGAGAGTTCCTCCGAAGACAGGCCGTGCAGGATCGAAAAATTGTATCTCTTGTTTTTGTGGTCTGGTACTAAGTCAACGGCAACGCCCCAAGCTTTAGAGATGATACGATTGGGCAGTAGGGGAACCATCCATCCGGTTTCCGGACATTTCGTTTCAAGACAGTAGAGATATGCCTTCGCGCGGTTCCCTTGTTCGTCATGCTCCACACCGAGAGCCTGGATTCTTTCATCCAATTCTGTCGAGATCGCTTCGTTTGCCTTTACGATCCTTGACCGCTCCGCAGAATCCGCGCCTATCACATTGAACGCGCCCCATGTGAGCATGCAGGCTATCGGGTTGAGGTCAGAGGCATAGACATCGCAGCCCAGCCTTCCAGCTTCGAAAGGAATCGAACCGCCGCCCGCGAAAGTGTCTCCGACTGTAGGTCTTTTTCCAAACCGCATGATTCCAAGCTGCTCCACCAAATTCGACAAGCTGGTGGCGTGCGTATTCAAATGGGAGTTCACGGAGGGCCAAATGGCTTCGTAGACATTTTCCTCTAGCTCTTCGGGTCGGAGCGCGAGGTCCATCCTAGCCTCATAGGGCAGATCGAGGATCGCCGGGTATTGCTTTTTGCTCTTAACGCGATGTTTGAAGGCTTCATCGTCGATCGCCATCAAACGCTCGAAAACGCGAATATCCATCTCAGGGTCTGATGTGACGGGGAGAAGAGCGCCGAGAATGCACGCGCGGACAAGGATCAATGGCTTGCGGCCTTTCCAATAGGCGCCCAACTGTGTCAGCGTCTGAGATTGTTTCGCATCCCGCTCCTTTTCTGCCTCAGCCGAAATCTTCATCGAAGGGAAGATGCGCTCGATCAGTGAGGGCGCGTCCTTCAGGCTGAACGGTACGACTTCTTTGACGTGCTGATTCATTCAATCAATCCCTTGATGGCAGCAGCGCGAACAGGTCGGCTTCGGCTTTAGCCTTGGGCGTCTTGCGGCGCTTGATCGGGGTCATTGGCCCGGGTGTTTCCGTCAACGCCACCCTGACCGCCTTGCGCCAGCCAATGTCGGTGTCGGCTGCGGTGCCGGTGGCGGTGTCGCACATCCGGAACAGCCACCATCTTTCCTCGGGCTTAAGCGCTGCCCAAGAAGCACATGCCGCAGGATAATCGTCGGGCCGCGCGGTTTCGACGGCCCACGCGAGAAGGCAGAATTCCCGTCCCAGAAGACGCTCGACCTTGTTGTCGCCGGCGTTCCAGCGGCTGGGCTTCAGCTTCTTTTCCCGAAGACGTTCGTTAAGGACCCGCTTGGCCTCGTCCTTGATACCGTTCCATGCCTTGCGGGAAAGCTTGCACCGTAGGAGATGGTCGTCGTCAGAGGATTCGGCGTTGATACCGAACTGTTCGATGATCTCGATGTCGCCGGAATTTCCACCGGGAACCCGCACTACGAAGTGATGCGGGTCAATGGTGTCCGGGACCCCGAACCCCATGGTCTGCAGGGACTCGCGTTCGTTCATGACTGATCGACTTCGATCGCGGATACGTTTTCTCCAAGAGCCTTGGCGAACTGCTCAAGGCCGAACCCTGTCTCGAAGCCGATCTTCTTGGCGCCCAGCTTCACGTCGGCATTGTCGTCACCGAGCGCCTTGCGTGACGCCGCGATCAAATCCCTCGCCCCCGCGGGGGAGAGGACGACGTCGCTTCCGATGCGCATGCTGATATTGAGCGAACCCGAACCGATCGTCAGCGACGCCGCCTCGAAGGTCCCCTTGTTCGCTTCGGCCTCCTCCAGGATCTTGTAGGTGTCGGCTGTCGTCTCGGCCTTCACGTCTTTCGTCAGCTTCGCCTTTCGGTTCCTGTCGATCAGTTTTTCGCCGGAACGTCCCGCGACATGGAATTCTTTCTCGACGGCCACGCCTTGGTCTACAGCGTAGGCGTAGATCGTGACAGCCTCCGTGCCAGGGAGGTCAATGGGTCCAGAGTAGACGGCGCTTTCCTTCACGTTGCTTCCGTCAGTGTTCCAGCGGATCGTGCCGCGCGGCACCACAGAAAGCTCGACAGTCCTCTTGCCGGCTACGAAGTGCGGCTGGTGCGTCAGCGTCAGGACATTCGTCCATACGACCGGATCTCCCTGCTCATGCTTGCCTTCCGGATCGATGACGAGGAACCACAGCTTAGTGGCCTTGGTGGAGAACGGATTTTCCTCCAGGTCACGGCCGTCCTTCTCGAAGTCTCCGGTCTCGGAAACCTTGATGACCGCAGATTTTCCTGCGTGCATCGGATGGATCGTGAGCGGCACTTCCCCCGTGCTCTCGTTCAGGGCCCCGCTGATCACGCCCGCTTTAGTGCGTGGCTTCTTGGGAGACTTGTCTACGAAGCCGTCAGCTTCGTAGACCCATCGGCCGATGGAGACCGCATGGGACCTGAGGATCTCGAGGCCTTTCGGAGGCAGCCACAGCCAGCGAGGATTAGTTTGTGCACGGCTGACGACGTCCGCCCACGGAATCCTCGTCTGGTTTTCGGGCCACAGCAGTTCTTCCGCCCGTCCCATCAACTTGTCGGCCTCAAGGAGGACATCCGCTACAAGCTTCTGGGCCCCGGTGCTTTGAAGGGCAGCTTCGATGGCGGCCTCCCCGCCAAGGCTGATCGTGTAATCCTTGCCGTCCTTCTCGACCGCCAGTTTCAACGTCGTGTACTTCAGTTCAGCCTTTGCCTTGTCCTGCGACGAAGACATCGGGAAATAGACTCGGTTGAACAGCGTCGTGACGGTGGAGGAGAAGTCGAACGCCGCGCTTTCGGCCTCTTCGGCCAGTTCCTCGTCGTGCACCTTGCTGGCGCCGAGTTCCGCCTTCACTTTGGCGATCGCCCATATCCTGCGGGTTTTTTCTTCAAGGCTGCCCATAGAGGAGCCGTCTCCGGCGACGACGCAGAAGGCGTTCTTGTAGGTCACGCTGTCGAGAAATGCCTGCGCTGCCTGCGGAGGCGTCCGCGCATCGGGACTCATCACGAGAAGGCAGCGGCCCGATGCTTCCAGGGACACTTCGTCTATTTTCGGGAGCGCATAAACGGTCTGGTACGCATTCTTCGTTTCCGGTTTGAACGCCAGCATAAGACGGCGGGCCATCTCGGCTTCGACCACGGCGATGGGAGCGTTGTCCGCCTTGGTCTGGATGCGCTTCCGGAGGTTTTCGGTATTGGAGAAATACCAGACGTCGCCTTCCTTCTTGAGGTACCAGCAATCCTTCTGCAACTCGTCGAAAGCCTCTTCGAATTCCGAGGCATTCCGGTCAGGGACGACCAGGTATTCGATCAGCGTGGACTTGTTCAGACCTTTGATCGAATCCACGGCGTCGGATAGCGATGCCGTCAGCAAGAGCTTTGCCACCTGCGTGGCAGCATTGTTTCCTTTTGCCTCGTCGATGACTTGGGCATGCGCGGAGCCGTCCGTGCTGGTGACGTCCTTCGCCAAGGCACCCTCGAGCTTGCCGATCCGGATGACTTCGTCCCGGACATCGGCAATCCTAAGATCGAGGTGCTGGCAGCCAATCAGATAGACGTCGCTTGTCTGCTCGCCTTCCCAAACGCTCTTCAGCATCTTGGATACGAACTGCATCAGGCCGCGCGTCTGACGGTAGTTCTCGTTCTCCTTGAAGAGCGCGATGATGTTTTTGACTGACGGGTGGAACGGATAGGAGCCGATGACCTCGTCGGCGATCTGTTCCGACGACCTGGCGATGGTCTTCGAACGTTCTGCGATCGTGATCGCCTCGCCGTACATCTCCGCGACCTTTTCCACTTCGGAAGGGTCCGGAAGCTTCCTGAACATGCGGGTGCGCACGATGTCGTAGATTTCGTTGGTGTTGAGATCGACCGGGGTGATGGGCTGCGCCTGCCGCTTCGCCTCATTGGCCAAGTCGGAGATCGCCTTCACCAATTCCTTGCTCGCGTCCTTATAAGAACCAAGCAGGCTGGAAATGACGATGGCGGTCCTCGGCAGCTTCATGGCGGCCGAAAGCAGATTCGAAACGGCAGCATTCGTGACGTCAGCCAAGGTGCCGCCGCCGACAGACCGGGTCAGGGCATAAGCAAAGTATGGCGGCAATTCGTCGATGAGAATAAGTGTCGGCTCGTTCCCGATCAGCTTGATCCAGTCGTTCTCCGTCGGCGCGTCGGGGCCGTTTACCCAGAAGCGGGAAAAGGATTCCCCGTCGCCGAGCTGCGTGGCGATATCACCCCAAAGAAAGCGGTCACGGGAGATATTGCGACCTTCAACGGTCACGACACGGGACTTTTCGCCGACGATGCCATCGGTCACCTTGGCCGGCACGCGACCATACAGCTGAGGATTTCGCGCGAGCAGGCCCAAAGCCAGCATCGAATGGGTCTTGCCGCCACCCATCGCCTGCCTGAGTTCGAAAACGGCCTGAGACGATTTTCCGCTCAGCCGCTGCAAGCCTTCGCGAAGCAGCCGCTCCATGCCTCGAGTGACGAAGTTCTTGTTGAAGAATTCGTCCGCTGCGCCTTCCGCTTCCGTCAGGAGGTCGCCCAGGTGTTCGACCTGATCGGCCAAGGTGAAATCAAGCGCGCCCGGTTCGAGTTCGCAGAGTTCCTTGACCGTCGATATGCGCGTGTAAGTCATTCCCCAGTCGCCCCCTTCATTTACGCTGCCGTCACGCTCTTCTGACGGTCTCGTTTTTTGCCTGCCGCATTACGGGCAATCCGTCCCCAAGCCGCCATATAGCTCGCAATCTGCAGCACAAGATCTCTTGCTCGATGCTGAGTCCTGTCTACCGCCGGCGCAATTGAATTGCGCGGAGAAATTTCCGTTCGGCGGAAATGACAGTGAATAATCCAGCAAATACCGCAAGCAACGTTTCGATCCGAAATGCCTGCCGATCTAGAATGTTCCGGCTTTGTCCAAACCTCATAGGTTCATAGGTTAACGGGTTGTCGGCCTCATAGTCTACGGGTTTATCTGAAGGATTCCAGATAATTAGGATGGATTCCTTGGAGCTAAAGACGAAGGGCTTTGTTAAGGGATTCGTGGTCTAATTTCTGGAATTCAATTCTAGGAATCGAGCCACAGGAAAGCCAGGAAACGAATGAAAGAGCGTTCCTTCGAAACCTGGTCCGCCACATCGCGCAGAGCCAGGTTTCTCCTCACGCTCGGCATTGTCGTCGCTCGGGCCAGTCGCGGCCGAAGTGCCTTTGGCGAAGTGGAACACGACAGAAGCCTTCTCCACCGTGGACGTCGCTGATCTCCAGATGCGTGAAGCGCGCAAGCGCAGGTTCGTAGGTGGCATGCAGCCGCCAGTCCGTGCCACTACTGCCGGGACGCGAGATCGAACTGCCGTCGACAATGCGCAGCCGGCGCTCCATGGGCACGCAGCTTTTGGCGCAAGCGCTTTCGAGCAAGGCGCCAGCGATGCTGCCGAGCCAATCGGCCGCTCCGCGCAAGCGCTTCAAAAGTGCAACATCCGAAAGGCTCGCAACATCATTCATCCCGGCCCAGGCCGCAGCCGAGCGCAGGCTCATCCCACCGGGGCCGTAGGCCAACGCCAGACGCAGCAATGTTGCTGCGTCTGCAACATTGCGACGGCGCACCAGCGCTCCTGTCGCCCGCGCCGTCGCCTCAAGATCAATGCACTGCGACAGCCCCGATATCAGAGCCTGCCAGTCTGCTTCGATGGAATCATTCGTTTGCATCTGGCCGAGGAATCACATCTCGATTCCACCAGTCTACCCCTAAGTTAGCGCCTATGGGACATTGTCCCTGCCGAGCAGCTGGAGATCGTTCTCCAGCTGCCTATTCCAGCGAGCTGGCGAGACAGGCTGCAGCGCTCCACGCCTATGATCCAAGAGGACGGCATCAGGCTCTGCGGCGAGTTCCTGCGGGACAAGCAGTTTTCCATCTCGAAACGGCGCTTCTGTCCCGCCTGCCTCGGAGAGAGCGCCTACCATCGGCTCTG
Organism: Mesorhizobium sp. M1050; assembly: GCF_040318715.1. Classification (NCBI taxonomy): domain Bacteria; kingdom Pseudomonadati; phylum Pseudomonadota; class Alphaproteobacteria; order Hyphomicrobiales; family Phyllobacteriaceae; genus Mesorhizobium; species Mesorhizobium sp. M1050. The sequence continues at coordinate 182,393 of NZ_JAMYMV010000002.1, forward strand.
GTGGGACATCCTGGCAATCACTGAGTGTCCGTTCCACCGGACGCGGATCGAGGATTCGCTTCCCGACGGGAGTCCCCTGATGTGGTGGTGGCCGTATTTCGATCACTCCCCGAAGGGCGAGTACCTTGGGAGGAAGGGCATTCCCCGGAAAGATCCCGGAGGCACGTTCGCCGGATATGTCCTCTCCCGGCTTGGCATCTGCAACTCGCCACCTGCACCGCTTTTGGACGACATGTCGCTGCAGGAAGTTATCGACACGTGCGACATGCTCGGGCGGCTGCTTGGTTCGCCGAGGTCTGCACGCCACCCGCCCTCGTTGGAATCACACCCGGAGATTGGATTCGAGGCTCTGTTTCGCGGTCCGGCGCATCTCATGCGCAAGCTCCGAATGTGGCTCACCCGCGAGGTTCCGGAGGAGTGCCGTCGTCGCGGCCATGTCGTGGCCTTCGGCTGGATTACCGACAATCGGTTCACGTTGTCCCCCCGGATGTCGAGCTTGTTCAACAAGGCGATGAAGAAAGCCCTCGCTGCGGAGAACCGTACGGTGCCGCGCGAACTCTCGGACGCAGACTTCTATAGCGACGACATCGGGATCGAGGCCCTCGCGCAAGAACTAGGGATCGTTCGCCGCGGGGTTGCTGCCATTGCGGACAGGCTCGGCATCCTGCCCGAGCGGGAATGGTATCGGGCACGGGTTCATTTCAATCACGACGAGGCTACGCGCATCCGCAAATTCTTGGACGACGTCATCACTACACAGGAGGCAGACCGCATCCTCGGCCTTCCTCCTGGTCAGCTCGGCCCCTTGGTGAAAGCCGGCTTCCTCGATCGGCTCGCAAACGTGACGGGCCGCGGAATGCGGGGCAGCAGGTACGCGAGGTCTCAGGTTGAGGGCTTCCTTGAAAACATGTTCGGCAACATCCCGGAAGGTGAGGTCAAACAGGCGATCTCGTTGATCGTTTGCGCCAGGCGCATGCGCATGGAACCCGGCGGGCTGGTAGCTATGGCCGCGGCGGGCGAACTGGCGCCAGTCTGCCGGAAACCTGGAAGCGTCGGCCTGATGGGTCTTCGTTTCCTCGAACCAGCCCTCGCGCTTCAGAGGCGCCGCCGCGACACCTCACAAGCATTGCGCGACCGGATCAAGGAACTCGCGCTCGCCAAGCCAATGGGCGGACCACGCACGTACTCGAAGCTGCTGGCTGAGGAAGACGAACTTGTATCGACGCCCACCATCAGGAAGCATCTCATCCGGATGGGGTTAGGAAGGCAGGAGGACAGGGTGAAGGCGGCGGCATCCACGTGACCCTGCACAACAGAATTCATTGGCCTCAGATTGCCGCAGTAGCATGGGGTGGTCTAGTTACTGAATTCTGGGGCTTCTCGATGATCCAGGTGGGATATACGCTTGTCGAGGGTAGAAAACCGGGGGACACAATGACTGCACGAGCCAGCGCGGGAATTTCGGGTGAACACGAGATGCCCAGCGTCTTGGACAGGGAGCTCTCAGTCCTCTCGGAAGACGCCTTTGGCCACCAGTATTTCTCAAAAGCGCTTAGGAGTCTGGTCGAAGGCCGGCATCGTCCGCCCTTCAGTATCGGGCTGCTTGGGTCTTGGGGAACTGGGAAAAGCACAATCAAACAGCTTTATCTTGAGTCCTTGGCATCCGACTCTAGCGGCCCGACCGGGAAGCGACGCGGAAACCGCTTCCGTCCGATCACATTCAACGCCTGGAAGTATGGGGGCGACGATGATATCAAGCGAGCGCTCCTGCGGCATGTATTTATCCAGCTTGGCGGCGACGAGGTGGAACTCCGACGTAGCCTTTATCAGCAGGTTGCCGAGTCCGCTCAGGTAAGACGGAACCTAGGAGAATGGTTTAAGGAAGCCATGCTCCAGAACGCCGCGTCGGCATTTCTTTTCGTGCTACTGCTAGCGAGTACTGTGGGCGTCTTCTGGTTTGCTTCATACAGCCTCGGTCTTTCGAACCAATTGGGCATCAGTGCTGTTCTGTCAGTTGCCGCGATTGTCGGTGCCTTCTTGGCCAGAAACGTTGTCGACCTCAGGCTGAAATCGCCAACGTTGTTCAATAGCCAATCAGTGGTCACTTTCCCCGCCACAAGTGCAGAGGAATACGAACGGCTGCTGGTCAATCAGATCGAGACGTTTCGGAAGTCACGGGATGGCCGTTCGTGCGAGCGCCTCGTCGTGTTCGTTGACGACCTCGACCGTCTGTCCGCAGCTGAAATGGTTTCCGGGCTGGACGCTGTTCGGACCTTCCTTGAACTCCCCCTTACCGACGGTTCTGAAAACTTCGGAGTCGTCTTCGTCATTTCGTGTGACGAAGACCGTGTGGCCGATGCGTTGTCACGTGGACGTGGCAGGGTGAATCCTGAATTGCCAGGGTCCGTTTTCACGCGCTCGGACGCGCGTCGATATCTTGACCGACTGTTCCAGTTTCGCCTCGAGATTCCGCCGTTTCCAAAGCTGGATATGAGGCAGTTTACGGAGAAGAAACTTCGTGCCGCCGGCTCCATGGTTGTCGAGCTTGAAAAGCGAGGGGTCAGGCTGCAAGACCTCGTAGACAGGCTAATTCACGTCGGGGTCCAAAGTCCGCGCAACGCGATACAGATCCTAAACGCTTTCACTCAGACCTGGTGGATCGCGACCCAAAGGGAGCGGAGCGGCGTCGGCTCCAGCGCCCCAGGGGTCTTGCATGGGGGTGCAGTTACAAATCACCCCCTTGCGCTGGCTGCGCTGTGCGTCCTGCGGGTCGATTTTCCGGATTTCTACAACGAGCTACTGAAGCGCCCGGAGTTGATTCAGGAGTTTAACCGAGTGGTATTCCGGCGAGAACCGCCGGAAGCGCTTGCGATCGGCGCCCAATACGCTCTGAAGGAATTCCTAGCTGCGGCAGACGGAAAAATCGGAAATGACGTTCGGACGGAGCACCGGCAGCTTCGCCAGTACCTGTCCAGCCTCTTGGACTTGAGGTGGCCCAGGTCACTGCAGCCACTGCTCCTTCTTGCGCAGGATGCGATCTCTAGGAAATTCGGAGATCGCGCTGCCGAGTTGAACGACGCCTTCGTGTCAGGGGATATTCAAGGAGTCCTCGAAATCTTCGGCCATCATCTCGACGACGATGACCTCGGACGTGACGACGTTCGACTGCTGGAAGAACTCTCTGAAGGACTGGCAGACGACACAGCCGCGCGAAGGGTAAATGCTGCGAGGGTACTGGCAGCCTTGGCTCACCGCATACCCGCAGAATATCGCAATGGTTTGATGGTCCCGTTGGCACGGCAGATGGCTGGCCTCAAGGACATCCGGACGAACGTTGGTCCCCGCGCGGCAAAGGGAATTATTGCTTCGCTTGAAGCGGACGACCGCCGGGAGGTCGCCGATCATTTCTGTAGCGACCTCCTTACGGGTCAAAAGCTTGAATGGCGTTTGCTTATGGGCGAGACGCCGAACCTCGAGGAACTCGTTTCCGACGCCAAGGCAGCTGTAGAACTCGTCTTGGACGTCCGGGCCAGTGACGGCCTCCTTTCCTCTTCGGAATCTCGCCTGAAAAGCTGGCTGCTCACCCGAGAGGTTCAAGCAAGCACCGGAGCGCAGACCTTGCCCTTCTCGCAGCTTGAAAACTGGATGGACGAGCATGAAGTGCACCTGCTTCCGTTCCTCAGTTCAGAGTACGCGCACCTCGCAATCCTGGAGCTCGCGAACGAGCCAGCATCCATCCCGAAAAAAGATCGGCTGCTATCGAGGCTCAGCGCAGTCTATCAGAGCCTCGCCCAAGGCGGTCAGGAGAGCCGCCAAGTGCTTTGGCAGCTACTGACAGGGCAGGTGGCGGTCCGCGATCCCGCAGGTGCCTTGAGTGCATGGGGCGAAGCGGGAATTCATGCCGCGCACGCCTCGGATGGAGAGGCTCGAGCATTTCTCGTCGCCCTGGCCGCCCGGTTGCAAAAAGATATGGAAGACGGCGACGACTGGGCGTTGGATTGGGAAGCAGGGGCACACAAGTTCCTCGACCTGGTAACGCGTTGGGAATCCCACATCGATCCGAGTACTGCCACCGGCATCCTGCCGATTATCGCTTCATGGGCCAAAGTCGACGACACCTGTGCCTACATGGTCCGCGCGGCGGAAATTCTGATGCGTAAGGATGCTGACGCATGGAACGGGATGTTGAAACAGATCATCAGCATGCCCTTTGCCGATCTGCCATGGACCTCCCTGGAATATGTAGCGTCACACCTTGGCGAGCTGACTGAGGAGCATAAAGCGGCGCTGACAAGCCAAATGAACGCGATCATCAATGCCGATCCAGTCGATGCGGAGGCTGCGGAAAAATATTCAAGATTTATTGCCACCGCGAAAAGCTCTGAATGGGCAACCGCTCCTCTCCAGGGGCATGTAAAGGCGACGAGAACTCGCGTATTGGCGATGCACACCCGCCCTGATTACCTGTCGGCGATATACCCTGCCGCTCGAATGCTGCTGGAATATGCCCCCAAGGCCCAGGCTGGAGCGTTTCTTAAGCAGCTCTTTGAGCAGGCTGCAGGAGCCCCTGAAGCCTATCCAATTCTGCACCGCGACATGGTGGGATATTGGCCTGAGGAGAACGACCGTACTGGGGCGTACGAACCGGGGAATCTCGCCAGTCGTGCTATTCAATTTATCAAAGAGAACCCCGCAGTTTCCGGCTCTGGTGACGTGCTCAGATCCATTGTGGACATGGAAGCGCGTGGCCTGCTTCCTGAAATCTTGCGTGGCGATATATCCGGAGCGGCCGCAATCCTCTGGCGCCATTCCCCCTCCTCCGTGGAGGCCTGCATCGAACACATTGCAACGTACATGACGCCTGGAGACGTGCAGAAGCTGCTGACTGGGAAGCAGTCGGCTGATGGTAACGCTGACGACCTTCAGGCGATTGTCGGCGCTCTCGCCGGGAGCGCAGACGAACAACGGTGTCTGTCTATCGCGCGGGAGGTTCTTTCGATTCCGATGAAACAGATCGACGATAATCCAGACGGTGCTCTCACCCTCTGGCTGTCCTCGCTGGGCGGCAAGGAGGTGGGGGTCCTTAAGATCTTGCTGGAGGATCAAGGCCTCAATGAAGACCAGAGGGAGCGGATCCTAAACTTCTCGCTGACGGAGCGGGTACGGGTGGGCCTGGACTTCTTCATCGAGATCGTTCCGCTTGTCCTGGCGAAAGCGACGGAAGCAAAGCCGCTAGCCCTCATGGTAAAAGGGATCGACAATGTCGTCTCGCTAGCTCGTACCAGCGACCAGCGAAGCTCGCTCGGGTCGGCGCTTATCCCTACCTTGCCCAGTCTTCCCAAGGAAACCCTGATCGTGGTCGCTCGGTCGATCAAACGTCTCGGAGGCAAGGGCTTGCTGGAACGAAATACTGATGTTCTGGGCAAGATGGATGCCGAGCAGTTGGAGGTTCTTTGCAACGAATTCAAAGATTCGAAGCTTCTGACCCGATATGCACGTGACAGAGAAAATGAGGCGGCCGAATAGCCCTTCTCTGACATGCCTACATTCGCCTCGACACTATGCCATCTATCGCCGATCCAGCATCCGAACCGGATCATTGATCGAGGTCGTCGGCCAGCCAAAGCCGAAGCGCCCGACGTAATACCGATCATGCAGGAATTCCAAGTCCTGCTCCCATTGCCGGATGGCTTCGTCGAGTCGGTCTTGGTCGCTCCTCTTCGCGTTCCGTGCGAAGGCAGCCAGGGATTCGGCCATTTTCCGGAGTCGCTGTGCGCTCCCGGGACTTCCCCATCCCCGCATGTACTCGGCATCGAAGACGCGTGGCAGCTTCCCTTCAAACACGCGTGCGAGGATCGAATGCCGGACAACGGCAGGAAGGCCGGCGGTCTTCCCTACCCGGTACTCCAGATAGGAAAGTATGCCCTCGGACCGCAGTTCCGGAACCGTCGACGTTCCGGGGCCACCCCGCACCTCTGTGTTCGGCCAGGCGAATTCTTCGTCCGTCCTCCTGTCGAGCGCGTCCCAGGCTGTCTCGACCGCCCCGATGACCTGTCGGGCACGCTCATGTTCCGCCGCCTTGGAGGGGGCGGCCAGAACCTTCACGGCGTTCGACCAGAGAACGATAAGCCTCTCCGGAGGAAGGGTCGGTATCGTTTGCAGAAGCCTGCTCACGTCGCCTGAATTCGCCACATGGGATCCGCCAACGGCGGTGAGCGACTTCTCCGCTACCCTGAACTTTTTTGGGGTTTCGTCACCTTCGAAAGGCCTGCTGTCCTGGAGCCGAGCCCGCCCCCTCGGCAGGATCGAGATCACACGTCCTTCGCGTTGGATGTGCCCGAGCGCCTTGTGGTGTTCGATGCAGAGAGGTAGACGGCCGTCTAAACTGTGCTCTGACATATGGCTCCTTGCCATGGACACCGGAATGGCGAGCGCATTTGACACTGCTGCCCGAACCGCAGGATGACGCTTCGCACCCGCGTCGATGGCAGCGAGAACGGCCCGCATCATCTGCTCTATGTTTGGCAACTGAGGTGATCGCGACGCCACTGCCTTCGTTGGCTGTCTCTGAGAATTCGCAAAAGGGCGTCGGAGAACCTTGAAAAGGTAAGCGTTGGACCGCTTCTCGACGTGTGCGAGCTTTCCGGCTCGCTGCAAGCGTTCAACGAACTCACCGATTTCGGTTAGATTCACGGGGGCGTTGCTCCCTTCCGCGTCCTTTGCGACGATCTTGTCCGCAGGGACAGTGACCGTGCCAGCCCTGTCGATGCTGGCAGCCACGTAGTCCATAAGCGCTGTCGCGACGCGAACCCGCCTTCTGGCCGCCTGACTGAGCGGAACTGCCGTCTGGGATTTCCGGGGCTTCTGGATTCTCGGCGAAGTCATCGCCGCCCGACCTCGGGCCTGGCGCGCTTTCGCCTTGTTTGCCTTCGATTTCGCCATCCCTGCCTCCCACCGCACCCAGAATGCATAGATGGCGAAGTGGATCAATGGCGATGCTCCGCCGGAGGTCAGACGGCAACGCAGGCCGATCCCACTCCTCCCTCATGCGTTAGATAGCGAAGAATTCACGTTTCCCGATTATCTAGCGGACATCGCCACGGCTGGCTACGAAGCTCGATCCATCGAAGGGGCCACGCGTTCCCCTCCGCAGCGTGTTCGACCCGTGCGCCCGTGTTGCCCGGTCAAAACAGCTGTAGCTGTGACAGGGGAGTTTGATCTGGTGGGCTTGGCAGCGCCAGAGGGTGAATCATCTGTGCGTAGTCGGACTTGCTTCGTAGCACGATGAGCCGTTCAAGATCGCCGGGCTCGCATTTCAGCAGGTCGGACTTTTCGCGTAGCGCGCCGTCCGCCAGAAGGATGTTCGCTTGCACCTTAGGCTCCTGCCGCGAAACATCTTGAGGTGTCGGATACGGCACCGACAGCCACCGCTGGTATTCAATTGCAGCACGAGAGGCGAAAAGGCTCCCACCTTTAAGGTCGGACTGGATCATGACGACACCCTGCGCCAGTCCAGCTTGCGTTCTGTCTCGCTTGACAAACTGGGCAGGGAGCGGCCCCTGGCCCATTCGGTATTCTGTCACCAAGGCGCCGCCGCTCTCCAGGATCTGCTCAGCCAGCTTCGTATGACCTTTCGGCGAGATCGTCTGCAATCCATGTGCCAAAACCGCGACAGTGTGCCCTCCGGCGCTGACGGCGACCTCATGGGCGATGCCGTCCCATCCAAGGGCCAAGCCGCTCACCACGCTCCACCCGTCTTCGACAAAGAACTCGGTCAATCGTCTGGCGATGATTTTTCCGTGCTCGGTGGGTTCACGGGTGCCGATGATCGCGACTGACTTTTCTGGCGAACTCGCCAACCGCCCTTTGACAAAGAGAATTTGTGGGTCGTCACGGGTTTGGACAAGCAACCGGGGATACTCCGCATCAGCACTCGAAATGATGCGCGCGCCAGCCTTCAGGGCCATAGCCGGCGCAACCTAGACGCCAATCGCGCGGGTCTGCACCACGCTTGCAGACGCGTCGCCGCCAAGTCCGATCGCCGATAGCGGCGGCATGGCGCGCGATTCGCCTACCGAAGGTTGTGCTCCAGAGTCCGTTCCGCGAGCGGTGGAAACTCATGTGGCGACGGCTACCAAGAGTGGGAACTTATGTGGCGACGGTCTGAGTGCCGTTGGCGAACGCTTGAAAATCGTCAGCGATTTCAATGCGGGTGGGTGGAAACTTATGTGGCAACCAAGACGCTGCATGGTGGCCGCGAAACGGTCCATGAATTGACCTTATGGACGGGGCGCAGGCGTTCGGAACGGATGCCTGGCCAGGTCATCCAGTCGCAAAAGGTGTATCGATCCGTCGGTCTTTGCCAGTTCTTCGACTTCTGCACGGAAGCCGTTCCGGCTGAATAACAGATAGTGCTTGCCTTTCTTCCCTGCGCCATAGGTCGTCTGTTCCGAACGATTTCGCAGGGTTTCGAGCATCGCAAGATCCATCGCCACCGAGCGCCACTTGCATTCGCCGTAAAAGAAGGAACCGTTCAGGGTTCGACCCGCAACGTCAATGTCAAAGTCCGCATGGCCCCAGACGCTTCCGACCTCCATCGCCGGAGAACCGAGAGATTCCTGAGCGTTCGCCCGGGCATGATCCACGCACATGCGCTCGAACGCTCCGCCCATGAATTCAGGCAGTCTGGACTCGATCACGTCTTGGAATACCTGCTCGCCAAAGCCGCTGTTGATCGCAGACAGGTTCGGGCGGACGAAATGGTGCCAGAAGGCCATCATGGGGTCATTTAGCGTGTAGCGGCGGTTCCTCGCCTTCTCACTTGCGTCCAAAGACTTGTTCACGTTCACGAGGCCTAGCTTCGAAAGTTTCTGAATGTACGGAGGCAGGCTCCCAGCATCCACCCGAAGCCTTCCTGCGATCTCGCTCGATGTCGTACAGCCGTCCGCGATCGCGGCCGCGATGCTTGAATACATGCCGGGGTCCCGCAGCTCGTTTTGGAGCAGCGTCATAGGTTCGTCCAGCAGTGCGCCTGTTTCCGTCAGGAGCAGGTCCACCACATTTTGCCTGAGGCTCTTCTCCGGGTCGCAGAGCTGCAGGTAGTGGGGGATTCCCCCGAAAATGCCATAGGCCTCGATGGCCTGGCGCGAATCGTAGTCTGGAAAAAACAAGGCGGCGTCCCGCAACGGAAGCTGTTTCACCTCAAGCGTCATCGTCTTGCGGCCATAAAGCGGGTTCCGCTCCGCGAGCAGTTCTTCCATCTGCGCGATCGCCGAACCGCAGATGATAAGTTTCAGGCTTCCCGTCCGAGGAGCACCGCTATCCCAGAATTTCTGGAGGATCGAAGGCAGTGCCTGCTCTTGGTCGACGATATATGGAAACTCGTCGATAATCACGGCAAGCCCTCTGCGGCCGCTGCCGGCGGCGCCCGCCACGTAGTGGAGCACCCCCTCCCAAGACTCGATGGCCTGGAGCAGCGGATCGCTTCCAAGGATGCGTGCCGTTTCGGCTTTGAAAGCTTCGAGGTTCAAGGTCGACGAGACGCGCGTCGCCTGGAAATAGATTTCGTTTGTCCCGTCTACTGCTTCCCGCAGCAGCCGTGACTTCCCGATCCGCCGCCTGCCATAGGCCACAATCAACGATGGCCGAGGAAGGGCAAGTTCCTTGCGGATAAGTTCAAGTTCGCGTTCCCTGCCGACAAACCTCATCATCCGCCCCCTAGCATAATTACGTTTAGTATAATCACGATTATGCTAATTTCAAGCGCGCCATTGATCCCGGTCTTCCGCCCGGCATAATAGTCGCCTCCTCAGCGAGTTTCAGTACGCGAAGAGGTGTGTGCCCTCCTATGATCAGAGCGTGCCAGCCACGGCCCCGTGCCGACTTTTTCCTGAATTGCATCGGGTGATATTAAGTGGGCCGGGAGGGTTTAACGGTTGGTGGCTTTTGCTACCTAACGCTGCAAAAGAGGCGCTCGGAATTCAATCGGACGTGGGGACGCACCAGGGGTTCTTGGGCAGAAGAGCGGCCTCGGCCTCTCAGACGGGAAGACTGTCTCGTTCGGTGTTGCTTGGGATCGACGTTTCGGGGGATTTGATCTCCGGCGGTAGGACAGGCAATTGTAGCATCCGGCAGGGCGTACAGCAGGAGCGAACGAACCATGATCTTGTATACCTATTCACTAGACGTTGAGCCGAACGAAGGCCGCTGGAAAGACCCTGGAACCCCGGGCTTCTTTTTTGCGGAACTGGACGAGGTGCGGCAGGCCGTCATCGAACTCCGCCGCGAAGTCACCTCGAATGAGGACGACGAACCTTCATGGAGTCCGGTTCGCATCGAGCGGATTGAAATCCTCGCTCCGACAGCGCAGAGCGTCCTGACCCTACTCAACGATGGGATTGGACCGCTGATCCAGCGCTATGAGATCGTGGAGACCATTGCGTGAAAGTGATGGTCAAAGGATCGCTCGGCTAGTGGTTCGCGGCGGGCGCCCCATGCATCCATCTGCGGAACGACTACGCCCTGGTCGATCTCTGCTTGGCATACGCCCTGACTTGCGCTCACGCGACGAGAGGCAGAATGCCACCTGGACGAGAAGCTGCTGCGCGACCTGAGTCGGCAAGCGGGTTTCCCTAAGCTCAGCGAGGCGGATCGACTAGCGGTGACCCCTTGGATTCACCAGGCGGACCCCGCGCAGATGGCGCTCCAGCCAAGATGCGACCGTGTCGGCATTTCGATCCGGCCTCATGTTGACGCAATTGCTCCGACATGAGATTCCGGTAATAACGTAAATATGAGGGAAAAGTGACGGGCACGCGCACGATCGACTTCGAAGGAAAGACCTACGTCATCAATGGAAAAGGACAGGTCAAGCACGATGGAGGCAGGCACAACGTCTACGAAATCCACTGCGGAGCGGAGCGTTTCGAAAACATTATAATGCCGACCGGCAGGGCGATCGTTGAACACCTGCGAAGAATTGGAGGTCCGAAGCCCCTCGGCGAAAGGCCCCCTTCAACACAGTCGACGTCGCTGTCGCCAGCGGAACCGAACGAAGCGATGCTTCGCGAGATCACAGCGCCGATCCTCGCCTATTATCCGGCCGCTAAACGGAGCGATCCATTTCTCAGCCGACACTTCGCGAACACGCTTACAGGCGTCGCATCACTCATGAGCGGAGGATTCTCAGGAACAGCAACAGAAGCCATTCTCGAAGCCCATCGCATCGCAAAAATCACGCCGGGGCAATACGACACAACGGGAGCCTGGAAACACGAAGCCATCGAGCGCATCGTCATGAAGCTCATTGACGTCCAATTTCCCGCACAATCTCCGAAACGGCGTGGTCGGCTGCCGAAGACCGGCGTAGCGATGTCGAATGCCGAACGGCAGGATGCCCTTCAAAAGCGTCGCAGACAGGCTGTAGAAAAGGTCAAAGGCATCAGGACCGCGATCGAAGAAATCGAAAAGGCGACACGATGGCTGGGCCAAATCGCAAGTAGTCAAGACGAACCGAGCAGGCGCGACGTCAGTCTGATTCATCACAGACTGAACTCAGCCTGTGATGCTCTCAAAAAACAAGCATCAGCGGACTAGGACACGGTTTGCTTTAATGATGACGCGGCCGCCATCTTGTTCCGTGATCTTCATCGTCGGACCGGACGCGCGGAAATCTGCGATTACGCAACCCGGGAAAACGCTATCAGCGCGAGCGCAAAATCCCTGTTTGTGCTCGGTCGCAAATGCGGATCACCCTGTCGATTGCGGTCATGTCGTCCCGTGGCTGCCCTGATGCGGGCCTCCCCGCTCCAGACATCGGTGGGCCTACCATTGCTGGGAGTTCAGGCATGGCGGTTTTTGCTGCCGAATGCCGCTCCAAAGGTATGTCGAGGGTTGAGCGATCGGTTGCCAGGTGGATTCCGGAATGTGGTGCCGGAGACGATTCCGGTGACATTCACTGTCAATATTCAATGCCTCATGTTAGGGGCGCGCTCGATGCAGTTTCAGTTCATGACGGGGTAGATGCCGAATACTCTCATTCAACATCCTTCAAACGGCACATATTATTTCGGGAGGGTCGAAGAAAAGAACGTCAGGGGAGTGGCAATTCCAGGCGCACCCATCGTCCTAAAACTCGGGCGCCACAGCGCGCGGGGCGGCTTTGGAGTACGTCACATCTGGGCGCGACACAAAGCGGAGGTCCTCGCGTGCGGATACGTTGAGGAAGGCGACGTTCCGAAATACGTCGCCGCTATCGTCTGCCCCGGCTCGCCAGTGTATTGCGAGTTCGGCCACATCCGGGACGTGCGGGTGACAGTCGTCCGCACAAAAATCGGGATTGCCGTCCTCGAGCACAAGATTCGCGGCGATGATATCCATTATTCGGTGGTAACGGCTTTCGCGCAACGAAACCCACACGGGACCCGGATAGGTTCTATTCTTGCGCACGTGCCGCTGACTGATTAGAGAAGGCCGCAGAAAGCGAAACGCCCAGGGAACCTGCATAGGCTCCATGGGCGTTCGTTAAAATTTCGACAGTAGAAGCGCTTCCTTAGCTCAAGGGGTTGGAAGCCACCCGAAGTGTCCTGTCACAAGCTTCCTGCACAACTTGGTCGTCCTAGCGAGCGGGCGCTGAAACAGGGGCCGATGCTCGTTATGCTCTTTACGACAACCGAAACCATAGCGATCTCGGTAGAAAAGTCAATCGCCGGCGCGACCTTTCCGCGACCTTTCATCGTCCTCAAGCATCCGGCGCACGATCCAAGATCACCAAGGCCGCATCATCCCGAGATGCTCGAAACCTTGCCGACCGCGCGCCAGTTCCTCCTGCATGGAATCTTGGTCATGGCGTCGAGGGCGCCGAGCGGTTCGTCAAGCAGCAGGATCTCGGGCTGCACGGTCAAAGCGCGGGCAATGCCGACACGCTGCGCCATGCCGCCGTAAAGCTGCCTCGGGTAAGCCCCGGTGAATTCGCTGAGGCCTACCAGCGCGATGTAAAAGCGCGCCCGCTCCTCGGCTTCCGCCTTCCCCAGGCCGCGCACTTCGAGACCGAAGGCTGGGCCTCCGGTCTGTCTAGGCGATCCACTCGAACCGCTGCTTCAACCTGTTCAGCGCCGTGTTGTAGGGGACCACGCGCTCGTATTGAAGGCGCCCGACTGCAATGCCGGGCGCGATGCCGCATTCCGCGGAAAACGCTCGGATGGAAGCCTCGTCAAAGCATCGATTGGCAACGAACGCTTTCCACATTGGCTTTGGGATCAGGCTCGATGCCGCGAACTCATTTGCTTCAGCTTCCCTAGGATCGTCAATGTCACCTTTGTCGTCGTCGATGAAAAGGCCTTTCTTGCCGTGCAGTAGGATGTGACCCGCCTCGTGGAAGAACGTAAACCAGAGGTGATCGTCGGACTTGTGCCGAAGGCTCAGCTGGATGATCGGAGTGTCTCCCGCCCATCGGGCAGCGCCGCTAAGTCTCGTGCCCGGCAACTCCGGGGAGAACACGAGAGCGACACCCGCGTCGGCGCATAGCTTTCCGAGACGGGCCTGAATCTCTTCGGGTCCGGACAGTGTCAACGAGCGGGCTTGCTTCAGGCAAGCCTTGAACCTCATGGGATCGTACTCGGAGCATTGAATGTCCGCGGCGATGCGCGCCCCCCAATGAAGCCACGCCATGACAGCTTCGGGGTGGCCGCGGAAAGACTGCGACCGCCGATAGGCCACCGAAGCCTGTCGGCTGGCGAGCATGTCGTCGCACGCCGCGATCGAAGCTGTCCCGAAGAAGTCCAGGATGCATCGAACTGTTTCCGCCGGGCTTTTTGGGGTGTCGAACATCCGGTACCGGACCATGTCCCTCACCGGAAATTTCTTCGCCCAGGCCGACTGCCGAGCGAACTCTTCTTCCTCCTGGCGCTCCGCCAGCCTCAATCGGTAATTGCTTTCGAGATTGACCCAGACCTGCGGTTCCATGTCGAGGACCCTGCCGAAATGGAGCGCCGTTTCCTCGGTGAGCGGAGCTTTTCCTGAAATGATCTCGCTGATGAACTTAGGCGTCCGTCCGCATCGTTCGGCGAATGCCTGCTTGGCGATCCCGCGCTCTTCCAGGATTTCGTCCAGGATTGCGCCTGGGGAAACGATGTAGTCCGGCTTCTTGGTCGTCGCGGTTGCCATCAGTGGTAATCCCCTACGTAAATGATCCTTACCTTGGTGACCTTCTTGAGGTCGATGCCGCCGCTTTCCATCTCTGGCACCGGGTCGTGATCCGGCACCAGACAGATGCAGATTCCGTTCTTCACCGCCACGGACCATTGGCCTTTGCGGTCACCTTCTAAAAGGTGACGCCTGAACGGCTTGTCGGTAGGCACGTCGGCCAACGCCGGCGCTGCGGCAAGGAATGCATGGCGATTCTGGAATGCGCCAGCGACAACGGTTCCGAACTCCTTCACCAAGGCCTTGCTGCTGAGGCAGAGTTTCTCCAGTTTCGTGGTTGCATACTCAATATCCACCTGAAAACCCTTAACCCATTAGGTAAAGCAAAAATAGCGAAGGTCAAGTGCTGGCCATCGAATCGCGCAGAATCAATGTTGCCAGGGAACTCGGTCTGGTTGCAACGAAGGCATACGTGTCGCACGCGGGATTCACACGAACTCGTGGCAAAGCTTCGGAAAGCAGTCGTCTCATGGACATCGTCCGCGGAATTTGGCCGTGACTATTCGATCGGTACCGCCATGCGAAAATCGGCTGACGCGCGCGTTTTCATCGATCCCTGTGAACTTAGCCAGCAATAACCCGGGCAACGTATCCCGCCATCCCGCGGCGTCTGAGGTCCGCCTTGTCGCAATGATCGCAACAAGCCTGGAAACGTCGAGACTTCGTGCGGTTGCCGAATGCCCAGTCCAGGATCCAGACCGAGAGGCTTGGGCGTCGAGTGGTCTTCGGCCCCTGAAAATACTCCGAGATTGCGGTGCGCATGCAGGACCCGGTCTTCATCAGCTCATTGACTTGATCAATCTGATGATAGCGCTGCTCTAGCATCGTCTCCCGGTCGAGCGCGGAGACTTGTGCCGACTCCACTGTTGTCTCGGCCATGAAACGCAGCCTTGAGATATCGCGACCAACGCTCAAACCATTGTGGAACATAACCGCCACGGAAGGCTTTCCGTCCCTCCCAGCGCGACCGAATTCCTGTAGCTGGTCCTCAACCGATGCAGACTGCTGCCAATGGATCACGAGGCGGACATTCGGGACGTCGAGGCCCATGCCAAAGGCGTTAGTGCAGATGATCTGGTCGAGGGATGGCCTGCTTTGCCCAAGGAAGCGCTTAACGAGCTCCTGTCGTTCCCATGCGTTTCCCAGTCTGGAATGATAGAGCGGCACTTCAAGTCCGAGGTTGCGTAGCGCCGCTTGCAACTCCTCCCCGACCTTCATCGAGGGCACGAACACCATCGCCTTGTGTCCTTGGAGCTGGGGTATCCGCAGGAGAGATGCGATTTCCCCGGCTCGCTGATCGGCTGCGCACCGCCATCGGAGGAGCGCGATATTGGGTCTGTCGACGTCGCGCACAAAGACCTCGGCGTCTTCGATACCGAGCGATTTCAGGATGCGTTGCTGCATCTCGAGCCCAGCGGTCGCGGTGAATGCCAAGACGGGTGGCGCACCTAGCTTTTCGCGGACCTCCTTCAGCCGGCCGTATTCCCGCCGAAAGTCCCTGCCCCATTGATCGACACAGTGGGCCTCGTCCACGACGATGAACGATGGCCGCGTCTGCTTCAGGCGAGCACGTTCGTCCTCGCTCCTGACGAAGAAGCGCTCGGGAGCCAGATAGAGCAACTTGATCGCGCCCTGTCCCAGCAGTGAAAACCGGGTTTGCTTTTCGTCGGCGCTCAGGTCGCTATTTATGAAGGTGGCCGGGATCTTCTTGGCCAACAGGCCAGACACCTGTTCCGACATCAGAGTTTTCAGAGGGCTGACAACCATGGTCAGACCGCGGCGAAGCACAGCAGGCAGTTGAAAGCAAAGGGTCTTGCCTGATCCAGTCGGACTGACGACCAGGACCGACTTTCCAGAGAGAGCAGCCAGCACGATCGGCAACTGGCCTTCCCGGAAGCGATCTATCCCGAACAGACGGAGGACCGGGCCGAAATTGCCAACGCCTTCGGAAACCTGGCCTTCAGTATCCAACCAACGGGCAAGCCTGACCGCCCATCGCTCAATAACCCTCCTCGCAAGGCCACCAGCCAGGTTTGGTGTTGGACTGCATGGCAGCCATCGCACAGGGTGACCAGATTCGAGAGTTCGTCCGTTCCACCCATCGATCTGGGCAACAGGTGGTGGACATCCGCTTCGGCCGATTTCACCGGCGTCGAGCATGAGACGCAGCGGTAATTGTCACGCTTGAGAACTTGAAGGCGTATTTCCTGCCACGAACCGGTGGCAATAGGTTGATCCATTTCTGCTCGTGTCCAAGTCCCCGAAATAACGCACATAGCAGAACAGGTTTATGAAAGGGTGACCATTGCTGCATTGATCAAAGGATGAAATTTGCTACAGGGTGCTTTGGGCCGTGCGATGATGCGATCTATCTTTCATTCGGCCGCGACAGCGCGAAAGTCCGCAAGGCTCCGCCGCGAATGACCCGCAGCAGAATTCCCGCCGCGGCAATATGCTCTGCCTGAAGCAATCCTATGATGACGGCTTCCAGCTAATGAATGCCATCGATGTGGACCAGGGTCGCTTTGGCGCACCCAAGGCATCGCCCGTTCGCTGTCGATAATCTACTGTAAGGTCGACTGTGGATGGGTCATTTCATGGTCAAAGTGGCGACTGATTATCGACGTGCCGACGAGACCAGGCGATCGACAGCTCAACGCCGCCTTGCGCTATCCACTGACCATCATTCTCGGCACCGACGCAACCGTCAGGCTGCTCCGGGAGCTGTCGGGGCATGTGGCGGCTTGCTTTTTTCTCCACTGCTTGCAGACCGTAGCGGGCTTGCAAGGGCAAGCTCTGGTCTGCTCTCGGAACCTTGGAAGGGATGGCATTATCTTCAGAGGGGACGGGCAGGGCTCGCCTCAGGAGGGGCTTCGGTATTCCAATATTCGCGCCGTAATCGCTGACGTACAGCGATGTCGAGATCGCTGTCTGGACGGTCCTCGCCCCTCGCCACACTGCCGTAGATCCAGGCCGCGAGTACGTTTGGCCGAACTGCGGAGACCTTGGTTTCATCTTCCGATAAGCTGGAAAGCGCGCTCCAAGAAATCTGTGAGGGGCTACGCTCCCACGGTGAAGGGCTTGGCTTCAATCCTTCGGTGGTGGGAATCACGCCGGAGGATGTGGCAAGGCTTTGCGTTCGGATATTCGGCGGATGCAGGGGCTCACCATGCCGGGGACGCGTCCCATGCAACGGTGACGTGCATGAAGGCCGCCCAGCACCCCCGCATGGCGGACCCGCCCGGTCTTTCTGCAGGCTATCAAGGACCGAAGCCAGGCGGTTGTCGATGGTCGTGGCGCGTGGGTCGTGCTCACTGCATATCGATGAGGTCGATAACATCGATAGCAGGAAGAGGTCGTGGTTCTCACCACCGAGTGCTGCAGGCTCTTTTGCTCCGAAAATAACCGCGGGCTTGACGTCCGGCGGGCTCACAAGTCTGCGCCGGCCGGCTACAATTCGAGGACAGAGCAGGAGCGAATGAACATGTCGACGGCAATGGTGGAGTACACCGACAGAACGCCTTCCTCAGGCGAGGAGAATAGGCTTGAATTGCTTCGGGAAATGGTCAGGGACTATGCCGCCAATGAGATGGTCGATATCAAAGCGCCGCAATTCCTGTGGCCGATACTGTCCCCATTGGAAATCGGGCTGACTTCCGAACTCGGATGGGAACTCGGGCCAACACCCGACCATCAGAAATATGGCTGGGATGGCTCCTATGGCTGGGTCATCGAAGCCGTGAAGGAGATCTATCCTGTATGGAACAGTGTCGAAGAAGAATTCGGCTGGGGCGCGATGCTGAACATCGAAAAACCCAACATTACGGAGGCGATCGCTCGTCCTGCAGGAGCAGAATTCATCGGCCTTGAAAGGATCGAGAATGCCCGCAAGCTCAGGAGCGCAAAGGGGATGAATTGGTACCGGAAAGTTTTGGATTTCCAGTTCGCGGATCGATGAATTCTACCAATTCGCTGAGACTGCTGGTCCTGAACACTCCTTCGTCGGATGCAGTGTCGATTGACATGCAAACCTTGGTGCCGTTCTCGTCGATATGAACCTTACGACCCTCTAACATGCGCGCATATCTGTCATGCTCCTCCCGGAAATGCAGTATAAGCATGTTCCGGAGCACAGCGTTCCGAATGGCGGCTAGAACTTTTCCAAGCCCTTCGGGGGCGAAGCCGCTCTCCTCGCTGCCGTCGTCAAGCTTGACGTGGAAGAACAACTTTCCTTGCCGGGCTTCAATTAGAATGTTCAATTCACGCTTCCTATGACATAAAGTGGCCTACCGAGAAACAGTAAACATTTCGCGACGAAATCCGAATTTTCGCTGGGAAAGCTTACTTGTGACGTCGCATACGCCCTGCCTTAGGCCTTCGGCAATCCGAAAAATCCCCGTCAGCTATCCCAGTTAGTTTGCCAGCGAACCAGTCTCCACTTTGACTGCAAGTCGGTATCATTTGCCATTTGCCCCACCTCTCGCGGCACCCTGACCAAGAAGACAAGGATTTCGATATCGCGATCGAAGAAGTTCGGATCCTATCGAATTTGATGAGTTTTCCTAACCATATCTCAATCCTTTGCCGTCAAAACGCCGCTCCCGGCACCAAGCCTGCCGGAAAAAAGGAACCGAATTCCATGATGAAATTCATATCGATAGTTGGGCAGGACGGCCGTAAAGCCAGAACTTAAGCCATCGGTATGATTCATGCCGATGGCTGACATCGGCTTCGGTTCGCCCTTCCCCAGCTAGCCTGTTTATCTAGCCAGGAAGGATCGTAGTCATGAGTAAACAGCTCGCCTCTAAACATTTTTCTCCCAACGGACAGATGATCTGCCGCTGGCTGAGCAGGCGGCACCCGCTGCCGTATCGCGATGTTTGCTCAACGCGTTGGCCGCCCCGGCGGACGGTCGCCAGGTCCGCCGGATCCTCTGACCCACCGGCGTAACCTTCTCCAAGATTTTCTTTTGACACGCTCCGCTTTGACGCCGTATTCGCCGCTCCGGTTGCGGGCCCTTAATGGACACGCGCTCAAGCGACCATTCGAGAGGACAATTTCATGTTCGCGAAGAACATATCGATAGCACTGCGGGAAGTCCGCAAAGCACAGAACTGAAGCCCCCGGCATGTTCCGCCGGGTTTCAAGCCCGGCTTTTCGGCCCTCCCCTTGATCGATGGATGACGTGGCGGTTTCCCGCGACGGCTTGCGTGAACGTTTCCATGACCGGAAGGTCGGGTCTGGTTCCGCCTGCTGTCGGAATCCTTCCCGTCGCCTGCGGTCGGCTCATCAATGCGTACGTCGCCTGTTGGCGGGGCGCTCCGATTGTCGCAAGGGAAACGAAAATGCGCTGCCATAACCTCCTGCTCGCCGAAGCCTTGAAGACATCCTTCCACGGATTCAGCTTCCGTTCCGACGCGCTCGCCAACCATCAGGTGGCCGAGGTCCGCAGCTCGTCCGGGGGCTGGTCTATACCGATGCCGCTACACGTGACTGGGGCCGGGATGCCTCTGCGGTAGACGTCGAGGACAGCGTAGCCAACCGTGTGCCGCGACCGAGGAAGCGCGGCTCCAAGGTAGGCGCCGTGGTCGATCCGTTCCGCCGCAGGACCATTCGGTTCGACAGCGGCCTGGAAGAGTCCGTACTTGTAGTCCTCGTCACCCTGCCCCAAACCCTGGAGATCCGCGAACAGCAGAAAGCGGAGTACATCCAGCACGGCGAGAAGCGAAGGCACTACTTCGACTTCGTCCAGCGAACGGCATCAGGCAGGATCGCCTACGCCGTCAAGTACAAGGAGGACGTGGATGACGACCTCCGAGAAACGCTCCGGCTTGTCTCTGAACAACAGGGTGATCGGTTCGCCGACGAGTTCCGGATCCTGACCGAGAAGGACCTGACGCTGACGCAGATCGAGAACGCTAGGGAAATCTTGGCGTATGCGTCCGACTTCGACTTCGAAGGTCAGGCGCTCGTGACCGCCGCGCTTCGCGGGCTTCCTCCGCGCGTCCTGCTCTCGGACATCATCCGGGCAACAGGCTTGGGCGACCGCGGGCGACGCGCCGCCGTGACCCTTGTCCAGAAAGGACTCCTGAAGGTTCCGGCAAACGTCCGGCTGGCTGACAATGCACTCCTCGTCAATCTCGCGGCGCGCGAAGTGTTCCGTTAATTCAATCCTTACGGGAACCCAATAAAGGCGAAGGAAAACAAGAGAATGGGGGCGTGGGTGAAACTGATGAATCCAGTGGTGTTGGCGGGAGCCTACGAAAGACCTCACCTATTTGGCCGCCACGACAGGCTCGTCATCGACGGTCAATCCTTCAGGGTAGAGCGTAAGATCAAGGACTCCCACGTGCTGCAGCCCGTGACCGGCGACCTGATCGCCGAGGACTTCTTCGTCGTGAAGACGGACAAGGAGATCAACGGCCTGATCCGCTCGAAGCGCATGCGCATCGACGAAGGCTATTATTCCAAGGCCCTCGGCATCCTGCGGGTACGGTTCGACGACTCCGACCTCAGCGATCTTTCGGAAGCGGATCTCAGGACCGTCGCCTGGAAGAAGGAGTGGTGCGTTCGTTTCTTGGACGCCGCGGCAAACGTCGAAGGGCATTGGCGACCTCGCCGCACGATCGATGATTGCGCGCGTTTCATTGAGGAGAACGCGGACCGCATGGATCGCTGGTACCTCGACACATTCGGAGAGCGACGGCGGCCCGGCCGGCGACTCCCAGGCGAAGTGCGGAAGGCATTCGATTACCCAAGCCCTCCCTCCCTAAAGAAATGGATGGCAAAGTTCATTGCGGGGCACTGCCGCATGGACAGCTTCCGTCCGCGCTACTCGAACTGCGGAAACCGGGATCAACTCGACCCCCGCGCCGCCGCGGTGATTGCCGTTGAAGTCCAAAAGTTTGCCAGCATCCTGAAGCCCAAGATGGCGGACATCTGCCAGAACGTTGAGCTGGCCTTCCACGAAATCAACAAAAGGCTTCCGCCGCAACAGCATGTCTACGCCAGCGACAATGCCATTCGCCGCAGGATTCATGCGCTCGACCCCTTTATGGTCGACGCCGGCCGTGAGGACAGCGACTACGCTCTTCGGAAATACACACCGGTCGGCAAGGGGCTTTTGGTCACCACGGCGTTGGGCCGGGTCGAAATGGACGACTGGGAAGTCGACCTCCATGCGCTCATTGAGCGCTCCGCTATCTGGAAGGTCTTGAAGCCCGAGCAGCGAAAGCTTGTGCCCCGCGTCCGGATGGCCTTTACGGCGGGAATCTGCTGCGCGTCCCGCGCCATCGTCGGGTTCAACCTTTCCATCAACAGTCCCTCGACTGCCACGACGAAGCCGGCGCTCAGGTCGGTAATGGTCGACAAGACCGAATTGGCGGCTGCGGCGGGCGCAAAGGCCTCTTGGCATATGCATGGCCGCCCCACCTATGTGGCGACTGACGGAGGACCGGCGTACGGCAGCGAATTCGATGACGCAGCGATGCGCGCTAACGTCAGTCGTGTGATCCCAGAGCAAGACCCCCGCATGCGCGGCACGGTCGAAGCCTTTTTCCGCTACATGAAGCGCCTTTGCCGCTACTTCGCCGGACGAGCGTTCGCGAACGTTGTCGAACGGGGAGACTATCCGGCGGAACAGCTCGCGGCGCTGACGGTCGGAGAATTCTACAAGACCCTCATCGTGTTCATCGTCGACTACTACCATCTCCGCCCCCACCGTGGCCTCGAGGGCCGGACGCCGTACGGCAAGTGGATGGAGCTTGAAAAGGCTGGCCTGCCGCCTGCCCCATCCAAGCAGCAACTGGCCGTTGCCTTCGGGCTGCGGCGCAAGGATCGCAGCATCAGCAAGCACGGCGTCGAGTTTCTGGGGATTTCATACAACTCGCTGGAACTCGCTCGTCTCTATGCTCTCTTGGGCCAGAAGAAGGTCGACGTCATCATCGAACCTGAGGACCTGGGCGGCGTATACGTCCGGATTCCCAAGCAGTTCAGGGGTCGGATCAAAGGAGTCCCCGAAGACCAGCACTTCCTCACGGTTCCCAGCGTGGACGGCACAGGCAACGGGAAGACGCTTGCTGAAACGCTCCTGGCGAAGCAGGCGGTGCGCGAGTTCGTCAAAGCCGAGCAGGCAGCAGGGCGAACGATCCGCATCGATGCCCATCGGCACTTCCTTGATCTGGCCGAAAACGTCCGCAAGAGGGCCGCCATCGCGACCCACGAAATCACGGAAAAGACGCTGGATCTGATCGAAGCTCGGATCGTGTTCTCCGGCAGGGCAGGACTTGGGTCTGTTGAACATGCGGCCGAGGAACCCGAGGGCGACGGTTTGGGTACAATCGTCGCGCTCTCGACGCGACGCCGTGTCGATACCGGGCAGAAGTCCCTCCCGTCTCCGGAATCGCCCCACGAAGAAAGTTCACCAAAGCCGAAGCCGTTCGGCGGAAGCATGAACCTTTACGACGGAGACGACGAATGACGCGTCAACTTGCCGATCAGGGGCTCCGTGCAGATCACGAGCGTGCCGACGGTACGCCCGTGACGGACTGGAACGATGCCATGTCCGACGACGACTTTCTCGAAACGATCGAGAGCCGCCTGAGCGAGAAGGACAAACGCGTCAAGCAGATGCTGGAACGCGCGAAGAGCGTTTACGTGCGCTGCGGACGGGACGACGTCGCCAAAAAGACTCTCTCCCGCTTTGTCGCGATGATGCTGGCGAAGAAAAACAATCGGAGAGACGACGGCCGCATCCTGTTCGTCACCGGCGAAAGCGGCGCGGGAAAAACTACCTTGGTGGAGCGCATGCTTGAGGAAAACCTCACGCTGGCCCCGATCAAGAAGTCGTATGGCACCATCGAACCCGTGATTTCCCTTACGCTGATGGGACCTTCGACCCTCAAGTTCCTAGGGCTGAATATCCTGCGGAAGGCAGGTTACAAGATCACCCGCAAGTACGAGCAAGGCGAGGTATGGGACATCCTCCCCGAGCAGCTCCACCTGCGGAAGGTTCTTGTCATTCATATCGACGAAACGCAGCACCTGCTGAAGCTGACCGAATCCGACAAGGAGCGGGACTCCGTCAGGAAGGCGCTCAAGGGCGTCATGAACTACACGCCGTGGCCTGTCAGCCTCATCATGTCCGGCATGCCAAGCATCACCTCCCTCGCGAAGCTTGACGAGCAGATCGAGCGGCGCGCACGACACCTGCACCTTCCGGATGTCGTTCTTCCAGCGGAGCGCATCCTCATCCTCAATGTCGTGGCCGCTATGTGCGAAGCGGCCGGGCTGAACCCCAGCAAGGTGCTGGAAAGCGACCTCCCGGACCGTATCGCGCATGCGGCCAGGTATCGGTACGGACGGATCGCTCAGGTGATCCTCGCCGCGATTGAGCAAGCGGCGTCGAAAAACGCTGCCGCTCTGACGCGCGACCATTTCGCCCTAGCCTACATCGAACATTCACAGGCCCGCGGCCATGACGAAATGAACCCCTTCCTTGTAGACGACTGGATTCGATTGGAGCCCGGCCTATTCATGATCGAGGACCACTGATCATGAGAACGAACGGGCGGATTCTCGAACCGCTTGCGTTTGCCTATCCGCTCGAGGATCAGGAACCGGCGGCGGGCTTCGCGTCCCGCCTGGCGGCCCTGAATGGCCGCTCGCTGAAGGATCTCCTCCGCGACATGAGCATCCATCAGCGGAGCCTCGACAAGGGTGTCCCGTCGGCAGTGCGAGACATCGCCACGCTTGGACGGGCAGACCCGGATACCCTGCTGAGGTTTACGCCTATTCCCAAGGGCGGCAGATTCTACGAGGTAGCCGACGAGACAGTCGTCCGGCTTGCGGTCAACCGGACGTATTTCCGGTTCTGTGCCCGCTGCGCGCGGGAGGACATGGACCGCTATGACGGTCCGTCGTCCAGTAGACCGTGGCTCCGCCTTCAATGGACCCTGTCTCATTTTCGGTCCTGCGATCGCCACAATGTCCTTCTTACCGCGACGAACCCCATCCGAACGCCCTTCGCTCCATTCGATTTCAGCGGCACGATGCATGGGCTGATTCCGAGCCTTCACCAGATTGCTGACGCGGCGATCCCTGCGCCCGCCTCCCCTTTCCAGACATGGCTTCAGAAACGGATCCGCGGTGTGCGGTCGCAGGAGAACTGGCTGGACGACCTCCCGCTGTACGTGGCGGCCCCGTTCTGCGAGGCTCTCGGCGTTTCCTCGCTGCACGAGCCCAAGGTCAAGGTCGCGCAGTTCACCGCCTCCGACTGGGCCGCGGCCGCCGATGAAGGATTCCGTATTGCCAGCGTCGGTGAGGAATCCCTTCGCACGTTTCTCGGAAGGCTCAACGACGCGCAGTCTTCGACGCGCGGTTTCTGGGGTCCACGGGACACCTACGGTTATGCATACGGCCTGCTCCAAAAGACGGTGGACGACCCGGCATACGCCAAACTGCGCGACGCCGTGCGCCACTTCGCCCTGGCGACCATGCCGATCGAACCCGGGACCGACGTGCTCGGAGAGCCCGCGGGCGACCGCAAGGTCCACACGGTTCGCACCGCGGCCCGGGACTCCGGCGTGCATGCCCTCACCATCCGTCGGCTATTCAAGCGGATGGGCATCGACGGCGCGGGAGAGCGATCCGGGGTCATGGACCATCGCATCCTCGCCACGTCCGGCGACGTCCATCGAGTCGTTTCCGAGCTCAAGGATGCGATCACCGCTCCGGAGGTCGAGAAGCTTCTCGGCGTTCCCCGCCTACACCTGAAGGCATTGGTCGCCGGCGGGCACCTTTCTGCATTGGCAGATACAGGCTCTCGAAGGAATGCGAAGCGACGTTTCTCAACAGAAGCAGTCGAAGAGCTTCGGACCCACCTTTTCGACGGCGCTTGCGAGATTTCAAAGCCAACCGAGCGTCAGGTCGATGTTATCGGCGCGCGGCGTGCGTCCTCCTGCAGCATTCCAGACCTTCTCGACATGGTCTTCACGGGGAAGCTGAGTTGGAAAGGCAGGCTAGTTGGCAGGACGGACTACATGGCACTGCTGCTGGACGCCGACGAGATGACGCGGATCGTGCGTTCTCGCGAGACGCGCACAAACTTTACCAAAGCGGAGGCCGAGGCGTTCCTTCCCGGTACGCATGAGCGTGTCGTCAACAGGTTGATCGAGGCAGGCTACCTTACCCTCGTCGAAGAATTCAGTCCCGACGCAAGGCGGATGATCCCGGTCGTTTCACGGGAGAGCGCAGAGGCATTCAGGACGCGCTTCGTTTCGCTTGGCGAGCTCTGCCAGAAGACGTTGATGCATCACAAGCAGGTCCGTGCGCTTCTCAGGCTGGCCGGAATCGCGCCGACCCTGCTCCCGGAAACGGTCGGAGCGTTCTTCTATAACAGGCAGTTGGTCGAATGCTTTGAGGCCGAAGGCGCGAATGCCTGGGCCTACGACAAGGCATCAGTTCAGAAAATGATCAGGAAGCAGAAAGCGGAAGTGCGGCGGGCCGCTCCTTCTGCAGTTGCGCCCAGAAAAACAGACCCTCCGGCCGACGCGACGTCAGGTCCGCGGGTTTCCTGATGCTCACCGCAACGCACAACCGTAAGTGACAGACAGAGACGGCAGGAATACGCAATTAAAAGGACAATGTAGGAAACAGTTCACCATGCGGCGTTGCCATTGACGGCGTTGCATACGAGTACGGTGAGGAAGCTGGCGATCTGGTTGTTGTGGAGCGAAAGAACGCCGGATATGGTCGCAATGACGAACCAACGGAGAATGATGCTTGAACGGCGTTGTAGAGGCTGAAAACAAAGGGGGGCTGGCACCCGTAGGTCCAACCCCCATGTCTGTGTCCACCGGGGATTTGACTGCTAGTGCAGAAATGGAACCCGACAGCGCATGCGAAACTTATAAGGTAGCTGATCACTTTCTGCAAGGCCCAAATTCCGTGCCTATCGCAGCCTTGGAGAAACTGAAGAAAACCATATCGCCTGCCCGTTTGAAGCGCTACCTCGATTTGGCCGATGGCGACCTGCGACTAGCGGTACGCTTGCATACGTGGAATGCTGCGGTCGCTGGTTCGCTTCTGCCAACGTTGCACATCGCAGAGATCACGATTCGGAACGTCGCGATGAGAAGGCTCGCGAGCAAATATGGCAGGCAATGGTACCGTAGCACCGATCTCCTCGATTATCGGTTGGGAAAGTCGAACCTTGCCCAGCAGTTGACGGACGCCTATCAGAGCGAAATCGATAAGGGACGCCGAGGCGACCTATCCGACTACATCACCAGCGAACTGACTTTCGGTTTCTGGGTGAACGTTTTCACGAGGAAATTCCACCCGCATCTATGGAGAGCCGAACTCCACACAATATTGGCGGGGTTCCCGAAAGAGAAGAATATCGATCACCTTCACGATGGAGTGGAGTTCGTCCGCACGTTCAGAAATAACGTAGCCCACCACAAGGACCTGATATGCAAGCCGGTGGTGGAGAACTACGAGAAAACATTGGACGTCATCGGAATGCTATGCGCCAAGACGCAAGATGCAGCAGGCAAGACTTCGGCATTTCGCCGCGTCTGGGCATGCGCCCCCATACCTCATGATCGGCTCGCAATCCAGAATTAGCTTGAGTTTTGCGCAAGCAACGAGGTTTGCACGCGCGTGGAAATTTCGCCAGCTCCTTTCTAAAACGCTGCCGTCCGATGGATCTCCAGTTTGAAACAAGGTGGCCGCTCATCTGGAGCGGATTCATTCGGATCAAGGAGTTTCGAAATCGGATCGCCCACTACGCCGAACGTTCCAGCTCGCCGATATCCAGTACGTATGCTTGACATCAGCAGTGAATCCGTGAGTGCCGAATGTGGCCGGATCGCGCTAACCAGCGGACTGCAAGGATTCGAAAGCTGGTCGCTACCGAAAGCGAAGCTAGTGGAAGGAGCAAGACTTTGTCAGGGAACCATTCCGACGACATCGCCCCGGAGATCGAAGAAGGTCCGGTCGACAGCAACGGCGATGGCGAAATCGTTGAACAACGGAAGGGCGGAGAGCATGTCGCCTACGTGGTCATTCCGGCGAAGACCGGGAAACGACACACCGTGGTTGGTGACTTGGGAGACGCTCATAAGGCGCTCGGAGTGTTGAATTCCGGCAAGGACGAGTGAGCGCAGGCATATGCCTCTGCATTGCGGATGATATCCGAATTTAACAGCCCTTTTGCACGCAAGTCCACGAAGACCGGATCGTCGAGCTTCAGGAGGGCGCCCTCGCCCCATTCCGCCTCGATGGCCTGCCACTTCTTTGTGACTTCCTGCCATCGTGCGTACTTCGCCCTGACGTCCTTCGACGCCGAGGTCGCCAAGTCCGAGAAGTTCCCCTTCAAGACGTTGGCCATCATTCTGACACTGCCGGACCGCTCGAGCCCGGCGAGGACACTAAGCTTTTCATCCTCGGTCAGCCTGCAGAAATACCGTGGCTCGTTTTCCATCGCGCAACCTTTCTGTTCTCGATGCAGAAAGGGTCAGGCGCCAGGTTGCTGACGTCAACCGCAGCACGCCTCATATCCCGCTCCCTTTGGCTCGCCCGGAAGCCGAAGCAAGCTGACACCATAGTAAGAGATGAGGCGCGATTCCATGAGGGGGCGCGTTACGCTTCCATGTCGCTCCGGCAGTTCCACTCGCCCGTTCCCGATCCGGCAATCTCAGCCGACCGTTCCATAGTCGTGACGAAGCGCAATAAAATTGAGGTCTCTGGCTTCTGCTCCAAACGAGCCCAGGCGGCATAGTCAACGTCGCGAGACGGTAAGGGCGACTCCCGGGCATTGCTCTGTGGTACGTGCCCCGAATCCGAAACCCCAAAGAGCGATACGCAAAACAATCTGTAAACCCGAATGGATGTAGTTCTCGCAAAGCTCAGTGTCGACAGCAATTGTGGTGGAAAGAAATACTGTGAACGACGACCAGCCTCACCTGACTTTTTTCATGGACGATTTCGGAACTCGTACCATGTGCAAACCGGGTGACGCCCTGCCTATGACGCCCTGCCTATGGAGTCTCATATCTTCAGCTTTGGCCTCGGCGGGATAATCGTTCCTTCGGAGGCGGTCCAGGCGCTGTCTGATGCCACAATTCGGTTCTGCAAGCGCTGGGGTGTACCGGAGCTGCACGGAAATAAGATTCGATCCGGAAAGGGCAAGTTCGGTTTCCTGAAACAGGACGAGGGACGGAGGAACCTCTTCTTCGAAGAGCTGGAAGCTCTGATCATCGATGATCGTATTACGGCCCATGCATGCGTGATCTGCCGCCCGGGCTATCGAGACAGGTACTATGAGAAGCACGCTGAAGGATCACGATGGCAGATGAGCCGGACGGCCTTCGACATCTCCGTCGAGCGTGCGGCGAAGTACGCGAGGCTCGCTGGCCGGAAACTCTCTATTGCTTATGAACGATCAGGCGCGGTCGAGGATCGCCTCATCGAAAATTATTTCGAGGGACTTCTCAAAAAAGGAACTGGCTTTGATGCAACAAACTCATCGAAGCATACGCCTCTCACGAAAGATGAGCTGGCAGAGACGCTTCTGACCATTTGGCCAGACGGGAAAAGCAATCCCATGCTGCAATTGGCTGACCTTGTGCTTCACCCCCTCGGTCACCGTCCAACCGGCTTGAAAAACCGAGCGCACGACCGATTGTCAGAAGCAGGACAAATTATCGATTTGAGGAGCAACGGCGACGAGACGATCGCGGTCAAGTACTCCTGCTACGATGATCCATACAAGGAATGGGTGAACCCTAGAAACACATAAGGGACCCGAAGGTCCCTTATGGCGGTCAGCGTAAAGCCAGACCCCGTGGCAAAGCCATGAACATGTTATAGGGCGGTGCTTCCGGCTTTTCAAGCGCTTTTTTAGATCATCAGAACAGTGAGCCGGCCTTCAAAAGCTGCACGCTGCTCCGATTCCCGTTGTGGCTTTTGCTGCCAGGCGAGCTTGAGCTTCTTCCAACGCTGGACGGGGGCTTCCGAGGCCAAAATGCAGCTAATGCTGATCTTGGAGGGCCGAAAAGCCCTTGAAGTCCCCCCGGGGCAGCCAAGCTTTGAAGCTTGCATCGCGCCGCGCAATCTTCTCCCGAGATATCGAGGAGATGAAGGATGCGACGCAGGAAAAACATGAGCCGCCCTACCGGCGCTGATGCTTACTTGGGCATTCCCGCGACAGTTTTCCATGAGAACTGGATCCGACGCACTCCGAACTACGTCGTCCACTTCCAGCGCAACCCTTTCTACGATCCGGCGCTGCCGCCCTTCTGGGAACTGACGGTTGGAAACTCAAGGTACTCGTACCGAGTCATCTTATGCCTCCCTGCCGACGAGCTCGAAACTGCTATGCGGAGCCTTCCGGTACCATCGGCCGAAAGGCATGGCGTTGACTTCATGCGCGCATACAAGGAGGTGATCCTTCCTGAAGACATAAGGCGGCTCAGCGGCGAGACGATAATGGCGATCCTCATCCACAAGGTGAAGTTCGCGCCGCCGGGATCACCATACAAACAGGGGCGGTACTACAACGACGCCGACCTTAGTCGTCCAATCACCCAAACCGAGGCGGACGTCGCCGCCAACGACAGGCGCAACGAGGCTCTGTTGAAGGCAGTTGAAGTCGAGATAGCCTCCCGGCAAACTCGCTGTCACAGCGCGAGGATGTCTCCGTAAAGCTCCGCCAAGGACCGGGTCCGTCACTCAGGCCGCTCTGAGCAGAACCAGCTGGATTGTGGATCGAACAGTCCTGCCGTAATCACTCCAATCTCTTTCCCGATATCCGACCGCGCTTTCTCCCACAGCCTTCTCGGCAGGGCCTCCGAACCATTCCGTGAAACTTCGCTGCCTGGAAATTCTCGACGAAATCTGAGATGGGCGTTCCGCGACCTGCCAAAGGACCGCTGCCGCTTCTTCCGGCGTCGTGTTCAGGGCTGTCACGCCGACTTCGTACGCCAAGCATTCGAGGCGCGCAGAAACCAGCGCGAAGGCAAGGACGGCATCAAGTGGACCAGCCGAACACATCGTTTCGATCGCGCCCCGCCTCCTGTGCGATCACTTTGCGACGAGCCGGCGCACGGCAGCTACGGCACGCACGTTCTCAAGCCTCAGGTGATCGAGCGGATCCAATCCTTCCCGAGATTTCGTAAAAGGACTATTGATCGATTGACTCGCTTTCAAATTGTGCTGCATCCCTCGATCGTGCGCAGGCTGAAGGAGGAAAGCGGTGGGGATCAGCTTCGATGGGAGAATGCGGATCGCCGGTTACAGACCTGCGGTTTTCAAGCAAGCGCTGCAGAGCTTTGAGAGGACCGGATCGCCAGGAAACGTAATCGATCTCAAATCGGTATTCCCGTTGCGTCGGGACGGCGCGATCGTGTTTGAAGAATGCCTTGACCGAGGGCTAATCGACCAAGAGACGCTTAAGCTTACCGACAGCGGCGAAGCCATCGCGCGTGCGAAAGCGAAGCGACGGACACCTTATTCCCAGGCACAGACACAGCTCGATGAATTCCTCGACCGCGTCAACGCTCTCAATCAAGATCCCGATGCGGTCAATTTTGTCGAAGAAGTTTGGCTGTTCGGCAGCCTCCTGAGGGAGCAGGACAGCGTTGGCGATATTGATCTGGCATTGAAGAAGGCGCGACGGCCCAGATATGCTGGCGATTACGACGGCATGTTGCGCCACATCGATAGGCTTTTGTCCAGGATTAGCGACGCTCCGAGCCACTGGGAGCGTCGTTGGTCGAAGGAAGGTTGGATAACGGACCGCGTTCTCTTCGGATCTCGCCGGCATCCTCTTCTTAGCGGTGTCCAAGAGAGCACCATGAATCTCATCGCTTTGGCAGTACCGTGCCGACTGATCTACGACCGTAAGCGTGGCGGAAGGGTCAATGATCCTATGCTGCATCGACATCCAGAGGCAGGCGAGCGCGACAGCGAGATTAAGGCTCCTGCAGAGATGCCCGATTTGGCGCCAGGACCAATCAGGCCTATGGATGCGCGCTGGGTCGCCGATTATCGGAAATGGGGCAACGTTTCACCGTATGACATTTTTCGGGGTTGGACGGATGATGCGCATAAGCTGTTCCCGCACTATCCTGAAGGACTGCGTGTTGCAGGAGACGATTTTCGTCGGCACAGCGAGTTTTGGGTACCGAAGCGTCTGGGGGCGACAGGACTTGATGGACGAAGCGCCGTCGGGTTGATGAATAGGACACAATGGTGGGGGACCAGCATCGTGCTTTGTCGAAGGATTGAAACCACCGCAAAATTGTGGACACTGGATGCCAGTTTCAGCGACCTTGAACTCTACCGAAGCCGTAAGCGGCTCGAACTTATGACCTTGCCTGACTTAGCGTCTGTCACGGCGCTAATCCTTGCGGTGGATGCCGAACGAATGCTCCGGCGCGCTGCAGACTCGTTAGCGCCCCCATCGATCGAAATCAGGATCGCAGGCGTTACCGACAACCGGGACTTTCAATCTCACTTTGTTGAGCCCCTGCATAACCTGCTGAAAACCCGAGCAGTTCGTGTCGAGCCTCCTGGTTGGGAAGACCGGTCCGTTCAAGTCAATCTGCAATTAGCGGGACTGGCAAAAGCCTAGGCAGCGATGAGAGCAGGCCGAGAGGCGATCAAGAACGGAGCTAGGTACGGGCTGGCCAGCAAATGAAGCGTCTTGTTGGCGTTGGAGCCGATAACGGCGGACGGCTCCTTTCGGCAAACTCTTGCAGCCGCGAGGACATAGCGAGGATTTGGCGGGTCGATTTCCAGAACCGCATCGGCGAACCGTTCGAAGCCTTAGGACAGCAATCGCGCGTTTGGTGTCGACCCGCTTCGGCAAGACGATGCGCGGACTCTACACCGCGACGAGCACGATAACGAAACCGCAATGTTTCAAGGGTTACGGGTTGCCGACGCATAAGTCCTTAGAAGGGAGCTTGAGTATGCCTGTGGAACATCCTGAACATAACAAAGAAAACGAGAAACCCGGCCATATCAGCCAGTACCAGGAACGCCTGGTCGATATGAGCCAAGACGGCGAGATCTACCTTCAGCTGAAACTAACGGAGGACGGAAAGGCGCCGGACGAAAGCGAAGGAACCTTTATTGTGATTCCGGCTAGCACGGGGGTGCGGCACATAGTGGTCGGCACCCAAATTCGCGCCTACAACGAGCTTGCTGAATTGAACTCAGCCGGCGGATGAGCTGCGGCATACGCTTCCGCATTCCGGACGCGGACGGGATTCATTTGCCCTCGTGCTCGCATGTCGACGAAGACTGGATCGTTAAGATTCAGGAGAGCCCCCTCGCCCCATTCCGCCTCGATGGCCAGTCCATTCCGGGCAACCTCCTGCCATCTCGCGTATCTCGCCCTGACCTCTTCGGACTGCGAAGCCGCCAAGTCGGCGTAACTTGTCCCGAGGAGCCGATTCAGGGTGCGAACGCTTCCGGACAACTCGAGCCCGGCGAGAACCTCAAGCTTCTCTGCTTCGCTCGTCACGTAGATTTTCCGGCTTCCATCTTCCATGACCGTGGCTCCTCTGGTTTGAACCCAACCAAGGTCAGGCGCCAATTGGCAAACGTCAACGGCTCATCTCGTAGGCCTATTCCCCCCGAGGGATCTTCCAACTCAGGCCCGGAGGCACGCTCTCCAATCGGTGTTGAAGAGCTCGATGCTGAGGATAAACGTTCGGAATCTGCCCTGATCTCGCTGTCACCGTCGGTTCGTGACCGTCTTCATAGCGTCAAGGTAGTCCGTCGGCGCGGGTCATCCGCCTAGTCCTCTGCTGGTCTCTTCCCGCCAAGACCCCGGTTGGCAGTGCCGCCGTCGTCCCGCGCGCCACTCTGCTCAGGGGCATCGCGGGCTCGCCAGCAGTCAGACTGTGGTCTCAGCGCCATCTCCCGCGGTGACGGGTTGCCCAGCTCCTCTTGGGCGCGATCTGGATGCTAACGGGAGAGCGGCCTCGGCCATCGCCCAGGCGCAAATACCTCGTCCCGCACGAGATAGACTTGATCTTGATGCCAGAAACGGGGCCAGAAAACCCTTGTCAGGCACATCAGGATACAACTTTGCGTCTGGCAGGTACCTAACTTTGGGTGTGGAATATATTCCCAATTAAAATGCCTGCAATTTCAATTAGATCTGAAGGGGCCTGGATACAACTTTGGCTCTCGCACCAGAACGATAAAACGCAACATCATCGGCCCGGTCGCAAGATCGGGCCGAAATGACAACTGGAACAAAAAGGGTACGAATACATAAGGATGTCTTTATATGACACCCTCCGAAAACACCAAGGCCGACCCTCTCGGGCCGGCCTTGGATACCGCGAATAAAGCCGAAGCCTACGCGGGACGACGAGATCGAAATCCCATCTCCTCTAGCAGGGACATCATATGGGGAGTCGATGCTCTAAGTCGAGGTAGCCGAGGCGTATATGGCCAATGATCGGAGATCAAAATGGCTAGCAATGAACGTACCTCGCAATCGGTTGCCTCAAAGGCCTCCAAGCTCTTGAGCAATCCGAATACCTCGAAAGCGGTCAAATCCGTCGCCGCGTCGGCGCTTACCCAAGCGCCGAACAAGGGCGGGAAAAGAAAATAACAGCGTTGGAGACTTCGGCCCCGGCGCCTGGCCCGGGCGCTGCCTGAAAAACGAAAAAAATGAGATGCCGCCACGCCATTAACTCACCACCAGCCCCCCGCAAAGAAATACAAGATATAGCGTCATACTCAAAAAAAACTCTACATGTTGATTTTTCGGTAGACGGCAAAGCCCAAATCATTTAGCTTTTGCTAACCTAGAAGGTAGCTGATTTCGTTTTGCAGACAGCAAGCGAGCGGCAGTGGGCAGGACCTTTTGGTATTAAACTGGTGGTGGCAAATATGTCTGGTTTGTCGGCAGAAACTATTGAAAAACGAGCGAACTTTGTTCGTGAAAAGCTAAATATAGATCACGTTTTTGCTTTTGATATGTACTGCGCGCTTGAAAGACTCCAGCAAAAAGCGAAGAGTTTTTCATTTCGATGTGCCCTCGACGATGAGTTGGGCAACAATGAAGCGACGATGGATGACGAGACTGGCACGCTAGTCGCCCGAGGGAGCGTCCTTGATGATGTCAAGGACGGCCAAACCAGGGCGAGGTTCACCATTGCCCATGAACTCGGTCACTTTTTTCTCGGCCACGAAGGTCAGCGCCGCAGAAATCCCAACAAGGGCGTCTATGGAAATTTTAAAGAACGAGCTGAGGAAAGTGAGGCAAATATTTTTGCATCATATTTTCTAGTGCCAACTAAACTAGCCTGGGATGCGAAAAATCCTGAAGAGATATCGGATCGCTTTCAGGTAAGTTTGCAGGCGGCTGAGATTGCATTCGAGAGAGTCCAAGAAGCAAGGCGAAAGGCTACTGGACAGAAGCGCAGCCTCCCAGACGTGGTGGTAGATTTTTTGAAAGAGGCCCAGAAGAAAGGGTATCGCGTCAAGTCTGACATTTCAGACCTTGACCAATAGCCGCCAATCAGCTCGCAGTCGGAGTGACCATATGCGTTACGCGGTGGTGATCGAAAAGGCAGAAAATAACTTTTCTGCTTATGTGCCGGATTTACCCGGCTGCATCGCGACCGGTGCTAGAGCGGAATGAATTGAGGCTGAATCGGCGTGGGATTCCCTTAGGCGTGCAAATCTGATTCAACCTTCATGCTGGGCAAGGAGGTCAGCATGGATGGGCAAGCCTTACTCGATGGATCTTCGCGAACGGGTTGTTGCGTCAGTTGAGCAGGGTGGCCTGTCGCGGCGGCAGGCGGCAGTGCGCTTTGAGGTTGGGATCAGCACCGTCATCAGATGGGTGAGCCGGTTGCGCGAAACGAACAGTCTTGCGCCCGGCAAGATGGGTGGGCACAGACCGAAGAAGATTGCCGGTGAGCATCGGGAGTGGCTGCTGGTGCGCTGCCGGGC